>JBKJRG010000143.1:0-2967 GCA_046594805.1 Opitutaceae bacterium
GATGCCGCCACGAAGCGCGGGCTCTCTTCCCTCGATGCCCCGGTCTCGGGCGGCGATCTGGGAGCCAAGGAGGCTCGTTTGGTGATCATGGTGGGCGGCGACACGGCGGCCTTCGCCCGGGCCCGGCCGCTTTTTGAAGTGATGGGGAAGACCATCACGCTGCTGGGCGGACCGGGCGCTGGACAGCATTGCAAGGTCGCGAACCAAATCGCGGTGGCCGTCGGCATGGTTTCGTGGTGCGAGGGGCTCGCCTATGCGAAGAAGGCCGGGCTCGATGTCGCCGCCGTGCACGGCACGATCAGCGGCGGCGCGGCCGGGAGTTGGGCGATGACCAATCTGGCGCCGCGGGCGCTAGGCGATAATTTCGCGCCGGGTTTCTACGTGAAGCACATCCTGAAGGATATGCGAATCGCGCTCGACAGCGCCGCGGAACTGAAGCTCGACCTGCCCGGGCTGGCGGTGGCGAAAAAACTTTACGAGCAGGTCGCCGCGCGCGGTTGGGAAGACTGTGGCACGCAGGCGCTGTATCGGTTGTACATTTCCCTGTAGAGCTGCTGCTGGTAGGGCTGCCGCTTGCCGGCATGCCGTCGCGCGGCAAGTGTGATTGTCGCGACGGCATGGCGACAAGCGCCAGCCCTACCTGCGAGAATCCTCTTCCTCCTCATGAAACTCCCTCCCGACTTCCGCAAACGCGTCCTCGCCCGCGAATGGCTCTGCGGCACATTCCTCAATCTTGGCTCGCCGCTCACGGTCGAGATTGCCGGGCTGGCCGGCTTCGACTGGCTCCTGATCGACCACGAGCACGGGCCGGGTGGCGAGGACACGATGCTGCACCAGTTGCAAGCGGCCGCCGCGACGCCCGCGTTCCCGGTGGTGCGAATCGCGTTGAACGAAGTGCCCCGCTTCAAGCGCGCCCTCGATATGGGCGCGTTCGGCGTGATGGTGCCGTACGTCAACACCGCGGTGGAGGCCCGCTCCGCCGTCTCGGCCATGCGCTATCCGCCGCACGGGATCCGCGGCGTCGCCAAGATTAATCGCGGTGCCGGATTCGGCGGCGACTTCGAGGAGTACTACCTGCACGCGCACGAGCGTCTCGTCACGATCATCCAGGTCGAGACGGTCGAGGCCATCGCCAACGTCGATGAAATCGCCGCGGTCGACGGCGCTGACGTGATTTTCGTCGGCCCAACAGATCTCTCCTACAACATGGGCATCCGCGACCAGCTCGAAAGTCCGCGATTTATCGAGGCGCTGCAGAAGGTGAGCGATGCCGCGAAGAAGCACGGCAAGGCCGCCGGCATCCTGGTGCACAATCCCGCGCTCGTCGCGAAATGTCGCGACCTCGGCTACACTTTTGTCGCCCTCGGCAGCGACGGCGGCTCGGTGCGCAGCGGGTTGCTGTCGATCGTACAGTCGCTGCGCGCGAAATGAGCGGTTTTTTTTGGGACAGGATTGACAGGAAGCGCGGAACAGGAAGCACAGGATCCTGGGCAGGGTCCGGTAAATCCTGTCTCAGAGTTCCTGTGAATCCTGTCTAACTAGAAAAGCTTTCGAACCCCCGCCGGGCATGCGCATCACCGAAATGCACGTCACGCCGATCGCTTTAGGCGATCCGCCGCTGCTGAATGCGGCGGGGCTGCATGCGCCGTATTGCCTGCGCACGGTCGTCGAGATTGTGGCGGACAATGGGCTCACCGGCCTCGCGGAAGTGCCCGGCAGTGCTGCGATCAACACGAAGCTCGTGGCTGCCCGCGAAGTCGCGGTCGGACGTGATCCTTTGAACTGGCATGGCCTGCGCGCCGCGTTGCGCGCGCATTTCGGAACCGAGTCCGCCGCGGCCCGGGGCGACAAGCCGTGGGATCAGCGGGCCCTGATCCAGGTCGAAAGCGCGCTGGATGTCGCCTGCCTCGACCTCGAGGGCCGGGTCTTCGGCGTGCCGGTGGCGACGCTGCTCGGCGGGATCGTGCGCGAGCGCGTGCCGTATGCGGCGTATCTGTTTTACAAGTATGAAGGCGCCGGTGGCGAACTCGGCTTCGGCACGGATCCGCAGGCGACCGGCTGGGCCGCCGCCCGGCAGAAGGCGGCGCTGGATCCGGCGGGCGTGGTGGCCCAGGCCCAGGCGATGGTGCGGGAATTCGGGTTCGAATCGATCAAGCTCAAGGGCGGTTGCTTCGAGCCGGCGCAGGAAGTCGCGGCGATGAAGGCGCTGCGCGAGGCCTTTGGTCCGTCCGTGCCGCTGCGGCTCGACCCGAATGCGCTGTGGACGGTCGAGACCTCGATCAAGTGGGGTCGCGCGCTCGAGGGCGTCCTGGAGTATTTCGAGGATCCCTGTCGCACCCAGGAAGGGATGGCGGCGGTGCGCCAGGCGGTGAGTCTCCCGCTCGCGACGAACATGTGCACGACGTCGTTCGACGATTTGCCGGGCAGTGCGCGCACCGGCTCGGAGGACATCATCCTGACCGATCACCATTTTTGGGGCGGGCTGCGCGCCTCGATGGAGCTCGCCGCGCATTGCCGCGTTTTCTCTCGTGGAGTGTCGATGCACTCGAACAACCACGGTGGCATTTCCTTCGCGGCCATGACCCACCTCGGCGCGGCCATGCCCAATCTGACCTACGCGCTCGACACGCATTATCCCTGGCAGTGGGAGGATTTCGTGGTCGGCGGCCGGATCAAAATCGAAGGTGGGTGCGTCGCGCTGCCGAAGGGGCCGGGACTCGGCGTCGAACTCGACCGCCCCGCGCTGGCCCGTGCGCATGAAGCGTTCAAGCGCTGCGGCCTGGCGGAGCGCAACGATGAGATCGAGATGCAGAAAAAAGTTCCTGGCTGGAAATTCGCACAAGTTCGGTGGCACGGGATGTGAGCGAGCGCCGGCATCACTGCCGGCAAAGCCGAACTCATGCACCGGTCGACACGATCGCGATGACCTAAGCTAGAAACCAGGTCAGCGACCTGGTCTACAACCAA
>JBKJRG010000157.1:0-7159 GCA_046594805.1 Opitutaceae bacterium
GGCGCAGCGATGCACCGTAGCGGCGAGGCAGTAGTGAATAGGAAGGGGGATGAATCTGGGGAATGCACGGGAGGAGTTGCTTTCGCGATGGGGATTGCTCGGCGCCGCCAATAGTCATTTCACCGGAGGTATTGGCTCGCAAACGCACGCGTACCCGCGCGCCTTGGCCGGCGCAATGGATAATTTGTCCGTACTAACAGGCTAGGAGTCAGTCGGACTTAGCTCGTTGCACCCTGAGGTCCTTTGACTGGCCCCGCCGCTCACGCACGACGATCTCGGAGCGCGCCGGCGACTGCCGCGACCTGCCGGCTCAGAGCCGGACATTGGTCCCGAAGATGAGCGAGGGCGACAGGTAGTAGGCCTGCGACGGGCGGCCGCCCTCGAACTCCGACTGGCGGTCGTAGCCGTTGAGGAGGTTGTTGACGTCGAGATAGACGTCCGCGCGCTTCGAGACTTGGTAGAGCATCTTGAGATCGACTTGCGTGCGTGCGACGCGGTAAAGCTGGCGCGACTCGACCGCGTTGTAGGTGGCGAGGAAGCGGCCGCGGTGGTTGGCGCTGAGGCGGAGGGTAACCCGATTGCGAATGTAGGAGATGCCGGCGTTGGCCATCATCGGGTTGAAGCCCGCGATTTTTCCCACCGGATTCGGCGTGAGCGAGATGGCGTTGCCGGCGCCGTAGTTGCCCTTCGTCGTCATGCGCGTGTAGTTGGCGAAGGCGCCGAAGCCGGCCCAGAATCCGGGCAGCGAGGTGAACTGCTGCGCGAAATTGACCTCCAAGCCCTGCACGCGGGCGGAGCCGCCGTTGAACTGGGTCGTCTGGGTGAAGCCGACGTAGTCGCCGTTGAAGCCGTTGTCGGCGCCCGCCGGGACGGGGACGCCGCTCGCGGTGTAAATGAACTGCCGGAGATCCTTGCGGAAGACGCCGACGGAGATCGTGCCGGCCGGCTCGAAATAATATTCGGCGGAGAGGTCGTAGTTTTTGGCGGTTTGCGGCTTCAGGCTCGGGTTGCTGGAGGAGATCGTGCTGTTGTCGTAGTCCACGGTGGTGCGGGGGATGAGCGAGCCGACGTTGGGGCGGCCGATGTTTTCCGCGTAGCTGAACCGCGTCACGAGCTTTGCGAACGGCGAATATTTGAGATGAATGCCGGGCAAAAGGGTCGTGTATTTTCCGGTGCGGGTCTGGCGGCCGGAATATTCCGCGATGGTGCGGCGGGCGATTTCGGCGTCGGTGAGCGCGCCCACAAACGCGGCGCGGCGGGCCCGCTCCGCCGGCGTGATCGCCTGGAGCGCGCCTTCGCCGGTGACCTTGGTGCGCTCGACGCGGAGGCCGGCGAGGATCGTGAGCTGCCGGATGTCGACGTTGCCCATGAGGTAGGCGGCATCGACGTTTTCCTTGAACGTCTGGTCGCCGATGAGGTGGTTCTGGAGATCGGCGGCGATGTTCCGCCGGAACAACTGCGGGGAGTTCGCGAGCGTGTCGTCGAGGCGCGTGTTGGTCCGGCCGGGGAACGCGGGGTGCGGGATGCCGGGGTAGCGCGTTTTCCTGGTCGTGAATTCGCCCGGCTCGACGAAACCAAACTGGGCCCAGTTGTCGTCGTTGCGGCCGGTGGCGGCGTTGAGGCCTTGGACGCCATCGGCGCCGAGGTAGGCGCCGCTCCAGGAATTGTTCTCATTCTGACGCCAGTGCTCGCGCGTCTTCAGGCCGGCCTTCACGAAGACCGGCAGATCGAGGACCACGAATTTCTTCTTCGCGTTGGCGGTGACGCCGCTGAGTTTGTCCCAGCCGGCGAGCCGGCCGATGCTGTAGGTGTTGCCGGTGTAGCTTTCGATTTTCGTGATGTCGGGGCCGGCGGTCTGCGTGACGGTGGGGAAATATTTATCGGCGGTCCGATCCACAGTGAAGCCGATGTTGGGCACGTTGAGGATGAGGCTCCGCTGGCCGGCGAAGTAGCTCTTCGAGGTGGAGGTGTAGCCGTCGTAGTCGATCTCGAGGGTCTTGAAGCGGTGGACGGCGCCGAGCTGGTAGGTCGTGGTCTTGCCCTGCTTGTAGGCGGTATAGGAGCGCATCGCGAGGTTGCTCGCCGCGATCGGGCGGACTTGCGTGATTTTCTCGGTGTAGCCGGGGATGATGCCACCCGCACCGGTGAGATTGCCGGCCGCATCGCGCGTCGCGACAATCTGGTTGGTCGAAAAGGTCGCGTAGCGGTCGCCCTGGTGCTCGATGTTTTTCGTGCGGTTCGTGTTGAAGAAAAACCGCGTGGCGCCGTTCAGCTTGTAGTCGAGCCGAAGTCCGCCGCCCTGACGGCACTGTTCCTCGCGCGAGTCGTTAAACGCGACCGAGTAGGTGTAGCCCGGCGCGGAGGAGCCGTTGGGCACGGCCTCGTGGAGCTGCGTCATGACATCCTGCGGATTGTAGATGCCGCGGTAACCGACGTTGAGCGCGACGGCGAGCTTGCCGCCGAAAACTTCCGAGTAGGAGAGCGTGTAGTTGCGGGGCGCGCGCGTGGGGCGGGAGTCGAAGGGCCGCCACGTGCCGCCAAACGAGAGGCGCACGCGGCGTCCGGCCGAGCTGTCGAATCCGCTTTTGCTAACCATGTTCACCGCGCCGCCGATGGAGTCGCCGGCCATGTCGGGCGTGGGCGACTTTACCACTTCCATTCGCTCGAACGTCTCCGAGCTTACGGTCTGGAACGTGAACTCGCGGTTGCCGCCGACGTTCGCGGCGTCGGGGAGCCGGTTGCCGTCCATCGTGATGCTCGTGAGGTTTTGGTTCACGCCGCGGATCCGGACGACGCGCACATCGCCATCCTGGGTCTCCCCCTCGACCCCCGGCAGCCGCACGAGCAGCTCCGCGGGATTGCCCGCGAGATCCCCGAAGGCGTCGGTGGAGACGACGCTCTTGATGCCGCTCGAAAGCCGCTGGAGCGTGATCGCCTGGGCGTTGCCCTCGCGCTCACCGGCGACGACGAACTGGCCCATCTTGTAGATTTCCGCCGTGAGGCCGACGTCGTGGCGGTTGGCCCGGCCGGCGGCCACGACGAGCGGCGTGACCACGGTGTCGAGGCCGGTGTAGGAAACGGACAGGGCGATGCTGCCCGCACCGGCGTCGGAAATGCTGTAAACGCCATGGCTGTCCGTGATCGCCTCCTTGTTGGTGCCCTGGATTTTCACGCGGGCGCCCTCAAGGACGCGGCCCGTCGCGGCGTTGGTGACGATGCCGGTGATGGCTTCCTGGGCACGAGCGGAGAGCGCGCCGAGCCCCCAGCACAAGGTGAGGGCAACAATTCCCATTCGGATTCGGACAGGAAACCGGCGGGCGACGCAGGGTGGTATTGCTTTTTTCATGGTCATACAGGATTGGAGGCAAAAACGCGCCCATTCGGCGGAGGGGCGGCCTGTCGGCCGGACCCGACGAATGATGCTCATGGGGATCTCGGGGCTAAGATGCGATGGCTGGGGTAGCCTGGGGATAGCCGCATCAAAGCAACCGCATCGAAATTCGCTAGCCACGATTGCGCGGCCAGTCAAACCCCGGGCTTCGGACGGTTCGAATGGAAAAGTTTTCCCTTTCGGCGAGTGCGGGTTCATTTCAGCTTCGGCTGCCGTGGCGCGCCGCACCCCGCAATCGCAACGTCACGATCAAATCCCCCGTTGCCCATGAAAACCAATCGTCGCAGATTCCTCGCCACGGCGCTGGCCGGTGGTGCCGCCGCCGCTCTCCCTCTGTCGCCGCGCGCGGCCACCACGCGGAGTAACGACTCGGTCAAAGCGAAGTATGCCAAGCTCGATGAAATCCTGCAGCAGCCCGTCCTGAAGCGGCAGCTCTTCACCTCGCCGGTGATCATCGAGACGCTCGAACTCCTCCGCCTCGGCGGCAGTTTTCTCTGCCGCGTCCGCTCCCAGGACGGGGCCGAGGGCATCTCCGTCTCGAACAACTCGCAGCAGATCTCGCTCTATGCGATTCAGACCAACCGGCTCCAGCCGTTTTTCATTGGCAAGGACGCGCGCAACCTCGACGAGCTGCTCGAGGAGGTTTACGTTTACCAGAGCAACTACAAGCTCCAGAGCCTCGCGCTCTGGGTTCCACTCGCGACGATCGAATTTGCGATTCTGGACATGCTCGGCCGGATCGCGAAAAAACCGATCGGCCTCCTGATCGCCGACCGGGTCCATAATCCGACGGTCTCCGTCTATCGCGCGAACGGCGAGCGGGACGTGACGGCCGAAGCGGTCATGGTGAATCTCAAGCGGCAGGTGGAGGAATCCCAGGCCAAGGCGCTCAAGATCAAGATTGGCGGCCGCATGAGCCACCCCGAATATCCGGCCGGCCGTTCGGAGAAACTAATCCCGATGGTGCGAAAGGAATTTGGCGACAAGATGGTCTGCTACGCCGACTCGAACGGTTCGTATGGCATCGAGGAAGGCATCAAGTTCGGCAAGCTGCTCCAGGAATACAAATTCGCATTCTACGAGGAGCCGGTGCCCTTTGACTGGTATGAGGAAACCAAGGCGGTGGCCGACGCGGTGGACATTCCCATGGCGGGCGGCGAACAGGAGGCGAGCCTGCACGCCTTCCGCTGGCTGATCGCCAACGATGCCCTCGATATCGTTCAGCCCGACATGTATTATTTCGGCGGGCTAATTCGCTCCATGAAGGTGGCCCGCATGGCGGCCGCGATGGGCAAGGTCACGACGCCGCACATCTCCGGCGGGCTCGGCTATCTCTACATGATTCACTTTGTCTCGGTGATCCCCAACGCCGGCCCGTATCACGAATTCAAGGGCCTCAGCCAGGCGATCCCCTTCGAGTGCAAAACTTCCAACCTCGGGACGGCTGGCGGCTTCGTCACGGTTCCCACCGGCCCGGGCTCGGGGATCGAAATCGATCCCGCCTTCATCAAAAAACACACCGTCGTGCCCCGCGATCGCGCCCGGGCGGACGAATAGCCGCCGGGCAAATCTCCCGTCGAGGCGACGGCCATGCCTTGCGGCGGTTTTTACCGAGCTTCGTCGCGGTGTCGAGGCCGCCACAATCGCGGAGGCATCAACGGAGGTGCTCCAGCCTGCGTTTTGTACCACCACCGTCCGGCTGGAGAATACCGCCATCTGTGCACATCGTGTTGGACCCGCAGTGGAGGGACTCCGCAGATGATTTCCGCGACCGGCCGAACGATTTTGGGACTGACGTAGACGGGCTGGCCCTGTAAATGATTTGGGAACGCCAAACGCCGTAGCCGAAAACAAACCAACAATTTTTCAATGAAGGCCCCCGAACCCGCCAACGAAGACCTGCGACTGAAGGCGCTTTACCAATACGGTCTCCTCGACAGTGAGCCGGAGCAGGATTACGACGAACTCGCCTTGCTGGCGTCACGGATCTGCGGCTGCCCGATCGCGTTGGTGGTGCTGCTCGACAAGGACCGCCAGTGGTTCAAGGCGCGCGTGGGCCTCGAAGCGACGGAGACGCACCGCGACCATGCGTTTTGCGCGCACGCGATTGTCCAGCCGGATCAACTGTTGCTGGTGCCCGACACGACGAGCGACGCGCGGTTCTCCGACAATCCGCTGGTGACGGGCGACCCCCGAATCCGCTTCTATGCCGGCGTACCGTTGACCAACGCCGAGGGTATGCCGCTCGGTACGCTCTGCGTGATTGATCGCCGGACCCGCAATTTGAGTGCGGAGCAGATCCAGTCACTCAAGGCATTGGGCCGCCAGGCGACGCGGCTGATGGAACTCAGGAAGGCGTCAGATCTGCTCGCCCGAGCCCTGTCCGAGGTCAAGACCCTCGAGGGATTGCTGCCGATTTGCTGCAACTGCAAGAGCATCCGGGATGAAAGCGGGACCTGGCAAAGGGTGGAGGAGTATGTCGGGCAGCGGACCACGGCGGGTTTCACCCACGGATACTGTCCGCCATGCGCCAGGAAACTCTATCCTGATCTCGACCTGCCGAATTGACTGGGTTGAAGCTGTGGGCGAGTTACCGAGCGCAGCGAAGGGGCCAGGTTTTAGGTTGTTCAGTCAAGGGCTGGAAGAAGAAGGCCAGCGGAACACCTCAGGCCTCACCCTCACCCTCATCGCACGCTTTGACCGCACTCCTCCGAAATAGGTGAAGAGTGCGGCCGGAGGTGTTCCGCCGGCCCCCCACCCTCGTCGCACGGCACGATCGCACGCGTATGAAAAGGTGAGGGTGAAGCCTGAGGTGTTCTTCACTTCCCCGCCGAGTAACTCGGTCCCGTCAGTACGATTTAGCTTCGGCGTGGGGGCGGGCGCTTCTTCAACTCTAGCGCCGATTGCCGTAGGCGGTCATGGTGAAATTGGGGTCCAAGCGGGCGTATTTGTTAACATTGGGCCAAGGCAGAATAGCGTCTCGACAGGCATCGTGGTAAGCGGCGGAGCAACAGCGGGGGCGCTGGGCATGGTGAATCAAACGAACTTTCTATCCGGCCCCGACGGTCGTCCTCAGTCCTCCAATATGACCCTGAATCCCTCAATTGGGCTTGCGGCTGGTGCTTCGACGTTCTTCTGGTTCGGCAATGCAGGCAGCACGGCGCAGCTTTCTAATATTAACATGACCTACAATTTTAATATCGGTATTCCGATTGTAGGTCCTAGGGCCGGTTTTGGTATCTCAATTGGCACAGGCCCAGGAGTATGGTCCGTTTCGGTTGCGCCCCCCGTCTTTTCTCTAGCCGCAGGAGGTGGTATTGACTTATCAATGACCCCGTCGACAACTATTGCCACTGCTAGCAGTGGGACGTTTGGGTCAGTCAACCCATCTCCTACGCAGAGTTTTGGTTCAAGTGGCTCCGTTTTCCTAAACCCTAATTATCAATCTAACACAATGAGTATCAACCAAGCCGGGATGTCGAACATCAGTACAGCCAACGTTGTGAGTGTTACTGTGAATCAGCAAACCGGACAGGTTACAGTCGTTACCAATGGCGCCCCGCAAACCGACGATAGTGGTGGAGGCGATGATGCCGCCGGCGCTATTGCCCCGCCGCCAATGTTTGATGATAGCCAAGTGCTGCGATAATGGTTTCGACTCCGAAAGCAATGGAGCACAATGTCTATAGCAGCGATGACATGCATTAGCTCTCATTCAATTGCTGTCTATCAGAAGGTCGCATTCCTCATATTGCCCTCAATGTTCTT
>JBKJRG010000203.1:0-5773 GCA_046594805.1 Opitutaceae bacterium
CTCACCTGATGCTGGCGGAACCTCACCGCTATGTGGACGCGTTCGCCGCCGCCGGCGCCAACCTCATCAGCATTCACATCGAACCGCCCTTCGACCACGCGGCAACCCTGCAGCCGAGGGCCCGGATCCGCTGCAGGGTTGCCGCGTGATCGAAGGCCGGCTCAATGTGAATGCTGATGAGGTTGGCGCCGGCGGCGGCGAACGCGTCCACATAGCGGTGAGGTTCCGCCAGCATCAGATGCGTGTCGAAAAAGAGCTTCGACCCGGCGCGCCGCAAGGCGGCCAGCGTTTCGGGACCGAAGGTGAGATTCGGGACGAAATGCCCGTCCATGATGTCGAGGTGCAGCCAAGCGAGGCCGAGCCCGGCCACCGTCGCCGCGCTGGCTGCCAGATGCGCGTGATCGCCGGCGAGCAGCGACGGAGCCAGGGTGGGTGAAAGCGGGGAAGCCATGCGAGTCAGTCCTCGAATGGAGGAGCGCCGGTCGAAAAGCACAACTGCGGAGTTGGCGGCCGGCCCATGCCTTCAGGGGCGCCATCGCTGGAAACGGACGGCGTCCGCCTTACCACGTATCGAGCGAGAGATGGACCAACTTTTTCGCGAGCGTCTCGGCGAGCAAGGGCAGGGCCTGGTATTCCGACTGCAACTGTCCGCCATCGGTGAAGGCCTCCCGCTGGGCGGCGACGATCCGGTTCTCGAAAATATTTCGCTGCGCGCGATTGTCGCGCAGGGTGCAGCTCGCGCCCAAGGTGAGATTGAATTTCCGCGCGAGGCCCGTGTCGTCCTCGCGGCCGGTGGCGACGTTGCGATGGTAGTCGTTGATCACGACCGTGAGAGTGGCGTCGGCGCCCGCGGGGGAATTGACCAGTGACACGCGGCTGTCGCGCAGGAACGCTTCGCGCACCTGCGTGCTCAACAACGCCCGGGCCTGCGGGAGCAGAGTCTTGTTCGCCACCGGTTCAACGTAGAGCGTGCGAAACGACGGGGTGGTGCCGGTGCCAAGCTGGTAATGGCCACAGGCGGCGAGGCCGAGAACCGCGGACAATCCCAGGAGGAGCGGCAACATCCGAAGGCGGCTGCGCGGGGATTGGGTCATGGGCGGAGAGACCAACGCGACGGGCAGGGGGGAAGCCTGCGCTGCGTCAGAAGAGCCAGAACCGCTTTTTCTTGGGCGGCGTCACCGGAGTCGAGCCCGGCGCGGGCGGTGGCGGCGCCTTGGCGGCCTTGGCCTCGACCTCGACCAGGCGCTTCTTGGCGCGGCCCGCGATGGGAGAATCCGGATACGCGGTGATCGCCTCGTTGTAGAAAACGCGGGCGGCGCGAAAGTTGTTCCGCTTGTAGAAATAGAAATCACCGATCTTCATTTTGCTCTCGGCGAGCATGTTCTTCATGCCATCGAGTCCTTTTTCCGCCGCGCCGATGTTTCCATCGCCGGGGAACAGGAGCATGAAGTCGGTGAAGTAGGTGATGGCTTCCTTGGTGGAGGCCTGGTCGTAGTAGGGACCATCCACCAGCGTCGCGTGGGTCTGCGCGAGCTTCAGATAGGCGTCGGGCGCGAGGAGGCTTTGCCCGTAGCTGTTGATCATCCGATCCAGGGCGTCGATGGCGTTCTCGATGTTGCCGAGGCGCTGGTGCCCGCGGGCGATGTTCATCAGGGAAAGCGGCGCGTAATCGCTGTACGGCGCATTCACCAAAATGTTTTCGAAATACTCGATCGCCTTGTCGCGCTGCTTGAAGCCCGGCAGGAGGCTGAAAAACATCCGGCCGCGGGCGCCATCGAGCAGGGCACTGGCGATGCGATATTGCTCCCCGACGATTTCGTTGAAGCGCTTGGTGTTCGGGTAGCGCGCGAGGACCTGCTGGAAGTCCTCAAACGCCTTGGTGTAATCCTGCCGCGACAGCCGCAGCCGGGCCGACCGGTAGAGCGCCTCGGGAGCGTAGACGGAGTTCGGCCACTTTTTCGCGATCGCGGAATAGCTCCGGATGGCCGAGCCCTTGCTGCCGGCTTCCTCGAGGGTCCGCGCGCGGTTCATGCGATCGAGCGCGTTGCGCCCTTCGGCCCCGGCGAGCCCGGATAACGCGCCGCCCTCGACCCGCCAGCCGGTTTGGGCGCTCCAGACGAGATCCGCCCGGGCGGAGGGGATCAGAAAACCGAGGACGAAGAGGAGGGAACCGAGGACTATCGGCAGGCGGGCTGGAACGAGACGCATCGAGAAAAAGAGTTACCAGCGAATCAGGGCGCTTCCGTAGGTCAAGCCCGCCCCAAATGCCACGAGCAGCGTCAGATCGCCGGGCTTGATCCGGCCGCTGCGGCGGGCTTCGTCGAGCGCAATCGGGATCGAGGCGGCGGAGGTGTTGCCGTACCGGTCGAGGTTGACGAAGAACCGCTCCATCGGGAGCTCGAGGTATTGGGAGATGGATTCGATGATGCGGAGATTCGCCTGGTGGGGGATCACCAGCGAAATCTGATCAGCGCGAAGCTGATGTTGTTCCAGAATTTCACGCGCGGCGTCGTCCATCGCGCGCACGGCCAGTTTGTAGACTTCCTTGCCCTTCATCCGAATGCAGTGCTCGCGCGCCGCGACGGACTCGGCCGTGGGCGGCGCCTTGCTGCCGCCGCCGGGGATGCAGAGCAGGTCCGAGCCCTCACCGTAGGCCCCAAGCCGCGTGCCGATGATCCCGCGGCCCACTTCCGTCCGCGGTCCGAGCACCGCGGCACCGGCCCCGTCGCCGAACAGCACACAAGTGGTGCGGTCCTGCCAGTCGACAATCGCCGACAGTTTCTCGACGCCAATGACCAGCGCTTTCTTGTAGCGTTTGGAGGCCACCATCGCGCTCGCAGTATCGAGGGCGTAGATGAACCCCGAGCAGGCCGCGTTGAGATCGAAGCAGGCGGCATGGGTCGGGACGCCCAGCTTGTGCTGGACGATGCAGGCGGCGGCCGGCATCGCCATGTCGGGCGTGACCGTCGCAACGATCAGCAGATCGATGTCCTGCGGGGTCAGCTTCGCGTCTTCGAGCGCGCGGCGGGCGGCATGCACCGCCATGTCCGAGGTCTGCTCGCCCGGCGCGGCGATCCGCCGCTCCCGGATCCCGCTGCGGCTCCGGATCCACTCGTCCGAGGTCTCCACCATGGTGGAGAGCTCCTCATTGGTGAGAATGCGCTCGGGGGCGTAGGAACCGGTGCCGAGGATGACGGTGGAAGGCATCGGGGTATTTATGATTCAGGATATTCGATTGATGATTGGAAGGGCGCGCCCCAGGCGCGCACGGGGAAATCATGAATCATAAACCGGAAATCATATTTCAGCCAAAGGCGGGCTGGGCGAGCAGCTCGTTCGCGCGGGCGATGTCGCTTTCGATGTGCTGATTCATGCCGGCCTTCACCATTTCGTTCGCCGCGTAGATCGCACTCTTGATTGCCCGCCGGCTCGAGGAGCCATGGGCCTTGATGATGTGACCGTTGAGCCCAAGCAGGGGCGCGCCGCCGTAGCGCTCGGGATTGATTCGCTCCTTCAGCGCGTTGAACGCGCCCTTCGAAAGGAGCGCGCCAGTCGCGCGCATCGGGTTCGCCTGCAGCTCCTCCTTGAGCATGCTGGAGAAAAATTTCACGAGCGATTCCCAGCTCTTGAGCATGATGTTGCCGACAAAGCCGTCGCACACCACCACGTCGACGTGCTCGGCGAAAACATGAAAGCCCTCGATCGGCCCGGCATAATTGATCAGCCCGCTCACCCGGCGCAGCAGCTCGTTCGTTTCGGTGATGAGGATGCTCCCCTTGCCCTCCTCGGTGCCGATATTCATCAGGCCGACGCGCGGGGACTTCACGCCGAGCATCACCCGGCAATAGTGCGTTCCCAGAATCGCATTGTGCACGAGATGCTCCGGCTTGGCGTCGGGATTGGCCCCGGCGTCAATCAACACGAAGTGCCCGCCTTCACGCGGGCAAATCGCCCCGAGCGCCGGGCGGGCCACGCCCTCCATCATGCGCAAACGCAGGGTGCCGCCGGCCATCAGCGCGCCGGTGTTGCCGCAACTGACCACGACGCCCGCCTCGCCATTCTTGACCAGCTCGATGGCCCGGACCATCGACGAGTCCTTTTTTTTCTTCAGCGCATGGAGCGGCTTGTCCTCCATCGTGATGACTTCAGAGGCGTGCAGCACTGAAACCCGCGGGTTTCTCGCCAGCCCGGCCTCCTGGAGGAGCGGACCCAGCAACGCCTGATCGCCGACCAGCGTGATCGGGTTGAGGGCGGAAGAATGGAGTGCGAGCTTGACCGCGGCGACGATTTCCCCGGGACCGAGATCGCCGCCCATGGCGTCGATTGCGATGCGGCCCGTGGCGCCGGAGTGCGTGACCATCGCGGGGATGGCAGAACGGGCAGACGGATCTGGCTTAAACCTCGACGTTCAACACCTGACGGCCGCGATACATGCCGTTCTTGGGGTTGACGCGGTGGGGGCGAAAGAGGCTGCCGTCGGTCGGATCCTTGGCAAACTCGGGCGCCTTGAAAGCGTTGGCTGCGCGACGGTTGGCGCTGCGGCGTTTGGACTGCTTGCGTTTCGGATTGGCCATGGGAGGAAGTGGTGGGAGCGCGAACGGCTCAATAAAAGCGCCCGCAACGTGTGTTAAAGGGTCGGAGTAAAGGGCGGGCTTAGGACGGGTCAAGCGTCATAATGCCAGCCCGTTTTCACAGGTAGAAAACGACCGCCAACACCGCCGCAACCGTGAGCCGATACCAGGCAAAAATCGCCAGGCCGTGCCGGGTCAACCAGTGCACGAGGAACCGCACGCAGATCGCCGCCGTCACCGCCGCCACCAAGCCGCCCACGATGACATGCGGCCAGCCAAAAACCTGGATCATCGCCGAGCCGCTGCGGAGGCTTTTGTAGATCGACGCCGCGGTCAGCGTGACGAAGCCCACCAGGAAACTGAATTCGGCGGCACGCCGCGGATCGAGGCCGGCGAAATAGCCGCCGACGATCATCATCATGGACCGGCTCATGCCCGGCCAGAGCGAGAAACATTGGAAGAGCCCGATGCCCGCGGCGGCCCGCGGAGTCAGATCGGAGGTGAGCGCAGAATTTTTCGCCTGCGCCAGTTCCAGTCCCGGGGTCAGCCGGCGCCGACGCCACGATTCCACGTACAACATCAACAACGCTCCAACCACCTGCGCCACAATCACCGCACCAATGGAGAACAGATGCGCGTCGATCCAGTCGTGCGCCAGGAAACCGAGGCCGGCCGCGGGGATGAAGGCGATGATGACATTGATGAGGAGGCGTCGGCCGGCGGGGTCGCGTCCCAGCAGCCCGCGCAGCATGGCGACGAATTGCGACCAGTAGAGCAGGGCGACGGCGGCGATCGCCCCGAACTGGATGACGACGGTGTACGTGTCGGCGGCGAGTTTGAGTGTCAGCGGTTCGCCCGCGGGGCGCCTGGCGGAGGGTTTGCGGTGCCAGAGCGGCTGGCCGTCTTTCCCGAGGAGAGGAGCCTCGGATTCAAGCTTGAGAAAGCGGGTGGCGATGATCAGGTGCCCGGTCGAGGAAACGGGCAGGAATTCGGTCACGCCTTCGACCACGCCAAGGATGATGGCGTCGGTCAGGCTGAGTTCCGCGGCGGGTCCGGAGATTTCGGCAGGAGAAACCGGGCGGGCCGGGGGTTGCCCGTGGGCGAGCAGCGGCGCGAGGAGCAGGAGCAACAGCGTTTTTCGCACGGCGGTTGGTTTCAGTTTTGGGCGGGACGCGCAAATTTATTTGCGGACCACGGCCACC
>JBKJRG010000290.1:0-3077 GCA_046594805.1 Opitutaceae bacterium
CTCGTGCCGGAGCTCGAGGATATCTGGTTCCAAAGGTACGGCGCGGTCGCGCGGTCAGGCGAGCCGACCCGGTTCGAGGCCTTCGCCCGGGATTTGGCTCGATGGTTCGATGTCTACGCCTTCCGGTTGGGTGCAGCGGGCAGCGATCGAGTCGCGGTTCTCTTCAAGGATATCACGGAGCGAAAGGAAACCGAGGGCAGGCTGCGCGCGGCGACCGACGACCTGAATGGCGAGGTCCTCGCCATGAAACGCCTGCATCAGTTCAGTACCCGCCTCGTCGGGAAGAACGAGCTGCAACCGTTGCTGCTGGAGGTGCTCGATGCGGCCATCGCGTTGGAAGAAGCGGACTATGGCATCATCCAGCTGCGCCAGGCGGGCAGCGCCGAACTTGAGATCGTCGCGGTGCGGGGACTGACGGCCAATGCCCTCGCCCATTTTCGCGTCGTGGAAGACAATCACTCGGCCTGCATGCGGGCGTTGGAGCTGCGCCAACATGTGATGGTGGAAAACGTGGAGACGGATCCGCTCTATCGCGCCCTGGCCTGGTCCACCGACTACCGCGCGGTGCATTCGACGCCGCTCTACAGTCGCAGCGGGCAGGGGTTGGGCGTGCTGACGACTTTGTTTTGTCAGGCGCATCGACCCTCGGACCGTGACATCCGTCTGGTGGATCTTTACGCCCGGGTCGCCGCGGATTTAATCGAGCGCAAGCAGGCGGAGGACGCGCTCCGCGCGAGCGAAGTCTTTCTTCAGAGTATCGTGGGCGCCTCGGCCGACTGCCTCAAGGTGCTCGGCCTGGACGGTCGCCTGCAATGGATGAGCGTGAACGGGCTTTGCGCCATGGAAGTGCCTGATTTCGAGAAGATTCGCGGTCTGGAATGGTTGACTGTCTGGCGCGATGCCCCGACCCGGCAAAAGGCGCTCGCGGCGCTGGAGGCGGCCCGCGCCGGTGGCGTGGGACAGTTCCGGGGCTTCTGCCCCACCTTCGGCCACACCCCCAAGTGGTGGGACGTGGTGATCAGTTTGATTCGCGAGCCGGATGGAAGGCCACGGGCCCTGTTGGGCGTTTCGCGCGACGTCACCGAACGAGTGAGGGCCGAGGAACAACTCAAGCTGAGCGAGGAGAACCTGCGGCGGACGCTGGAGGAACTGGAGTCGCGGGTCGAGACGCGCACCAGCGAGCTGGCCGCGTCGAACGTTCACTTGCGGGAGGAGATTGCGGAACGCGAGGGTTCCGAACGCGCCCGGCAGCGTCTGCTCGAGCAACTCGTCAAAGCGGAGGAAGAAGAACGTCGCCGGATTTCGCGGGAGTTGCATGACCAGGTGGGCCAGCAGCTGACGGCCCTGCTGCTCGACTTGAAAGCGCTGCAGCCGAACCTGGCGCCGGCCGGTGGCGACACGCTCCGGCGACTCGCACTGACTGCGCAGAATATCAGCAAGGAAGTGCACGATCTCGCCCTGGAGTTGCGACCGACCGCGCTGGACGACGTGGGCTTGGCGGCGGCCTTGGCCAGTTATGCCGCGGTTTGGTCCGATCGAACCCGGGTCCAGGCGGAATTCCATCAGGTTGGCCTCGAGGCGCGACTCCCCGCCGCCTTGGAATCGACGGTGTACCGGCTGGTGCAGGAGGCACTCACGAACGTCGCCAAACACGCCCGTGGCCGACGGGTCAGCGTGGTGGTGGAACGGCGGCCCCACGAAGTGCTGGTGATCGTGGAGGATGATGGCGTGGGATTCGACGTGGAGGGGGTGCTCCAGGCCCGCAGCCCGCAGCGACTGGGGTTGCTGGGAATGAAAGAGCGGGCCAGTGCCTGCGGCGGCACGGTCAATTTCGAATCATTCCCCGAGCGCGGCACCGCCGTCTATTGTCACCTTCCTCTATCCTATGGCAGTTAAACCCATGCCCAAGCTGCGTATTTTCCTCGCGGACGACCACGCGGTGGTTCGGGCGGGATTGAAAACCCTCATTAACGCGGAGGCGGACATGCACGTCGTCGGCGAGGCCGCCGATGGCAGGGAAGCCACCGAGAAAATTCCAGCGCTCGCGCCGGATATCGCCGTCTTCGATGTCTCCATGCCCGAGCTGAATGGCGCGCAGGCGACCCGTCGGTTGAAAACGACTTGTCCCAAGGTGAAGGTCATCGCGCTGACGGTGCATGAGGACAGGAGCTACATCACCGATCTGCTGACCGCCGGAGCGACCGGCTACCTGGTGAAACGCGCCGCAGCGGCAGAGTTAATCACCGCGATTCGCGCAGTGGCAGGTGGAGGGCTGTACGTTGACCCCCGGGTGGCGGGAAAACTCGTCGGCCCCCTCGCCGGCGGACCGAGGCCGCCGGCGTCCGAGCTGAGCAAGCGCGAAGCCGAGGTGCTGCAACTGGTGGCGCACGGGCACAGCCACAAGGAAATCGCCGCCCAGCTTGAGGTGAGCCTGAAAACGGTGGAGACCTACAAGGCGCGCTCGATGGAAAAGCTGGGGTTGCGCAGCCGGGTGGACATTATCCGCCATGCGTCCGAAGTGGGCTGGCTGCGCCCGGCCACGCTCACGCCGGACCAGTTTCAGAGCGGCGAGGCCGCCGCGCCCCCCTTGGCGACCAAGGGCACGGATTCTCCTTTGTCGGCCCTCGCTCGCGCCCGCCAAGCGCGTCTTCGGCGTGAGTCTTATCCGAGCGACTGATGGCTGCGCCCGGGGTTGTGCGGTAGGGCGAAAGGATGCTCACTGTGCTCGCGCAGCATCGGCCGGAGCTTTTCGATGCCACGACGGATCCGGGCTTTCACCGTCCCGATGGGCAAGGCGAGGCGCTGCGAGATCTCGACGTGGGTCAGTCCTTGGAAAAATGACAGGGCAATGGCGCGGTGTTCCGCCTGCGACAGGGATGCGACGGCGTGCTGCACCGCCCGCGTGCTTTCGGCGGCGAGGGCGGCCTCCCCCCCCGTGACCGACGATCGTCCCGGCGGATCAACGAGGGCGGCGGCGTGGCGGGCCCCCATCTCAGCCCGCAGCTGGCGCCGGAGGTGATCGATTCCCTTGTACCGCACGATGGCCGCGAGCCAGGTCCCCGGCGTGGCGCCCGTGG
>JBKJRG010000456.1:0-4087 GCA_046594805.1 Opitutaceae bacterium
CGGAGGGTTTTCTCCGAAACGGCAATCGGGCCGGGAATGAAAAGTTTGTAGCTCATGGTATTTGCCCTGCCACCACCGACAGGCGGTCGGGGTAGCTGGTTCGAAGTTCAATTCAGCGGCCGGGCGGAATCGCCAGGCGCTGCGAAAACTGTTTACGTTACCGAGCGCGTCAACCTTAGGTTTTTGCGCAGCAATAACCTGATGTGGCTGAAGAGACAGTTCAACGCGCTCGAGCTTTACACCGTCGACGTCATTTACGGACGGCGGGCGGGCGTGGGCCCGGCGCTTTACGGGGGCTTCCTGTACGCGTTGTCATGGCTGTTCAACGGCATCGCGCAGACGCGGCTCTGGCTCTACCGGCACCGGATCCTGCATGATCAACCGCTCGGCTGCCTGGTGGTCGTGGTGGGCAACCTCACGGTCGGCGGCACGGGCAAGACCCCAGTGGTCGAAAAATTTGCGAAGGCACTGCGCGATCGCGGGCGCAAGGTCGCCATCCTCAGTCGGGGCTACAAAAGCAAGGCGCCGCCGCTGTGGAAGAAATTCTGGTACATCCTCACCCACACCGACGCGCCGCCCCCGCGAATCGTGAGCGATGGCACCCGGGTGCTGCTCGACAGCGAAGAAGCCGGGGATGAGCCCTACATGCTGGCGCGGAACCTGCCCGGCGTGATCGTCCTCGTGGACAAGGACCGCGTGAAGGTGGGCGCCTTCGCCAGCAAAAAATTCGGCTGTGACACGCTGGTGCTGGATGACGGCTTCCAGTACCTCCCGCTCAAAGGCCGGCTGAATCTGCTGCTGATCGACAAGACGAATCCCTTCGGGAATGGAAAACTGCTCCCGCGCGGCATCCTCCGTGAACCGATCAAACACCTGCGGCGCGCGAGCTATGTCTTTCTCACCAAGTCCAACGGCCAGCGCGATCCGGAGCTCGAGCGGCTGATCGAGGAGCACAATCCCGGCGTCGACATTATCGAGTGCGCGCACCGCCCACAATACCTGCAGCGCTTGGGGCTGGGGGTCGCACCGGCGGCCAGGAAACCGGCTGCGTCCCCATCGACTGCGACGCCCCCGGCGACCGAGTCGCTGGCTTTTCTGAAAGGTCGCCGGGTTTTCGCTTTCAGTGGCATCGCGACGCCGGAGAGTTTTGAGAAATTCCTGCGGGACCTGGGAGCACTGCTGGTGGGGCGCGAACGATTCCCCGATCACTATCGCTATGAGCCGGACGATGTGACCGAGCTTTTCCGGCTGGCGCAGGCGGAGCGGGCCGAGTGTGTCGTCACCACGGAGAAGGACGCGGTCCGGATCAGCGCCGAGGCGGCGTTCCCGCTGCCGCTGTTTTATCTGCGGCTGGAAATCGACATCCTGCGCGGCGCGGCCGACTTCGACGAGGCCGTCAGCCGGATTTGTTTTTCCGAGCATCGGGGCAAGGCCGGGCTCGGCAGCGCCCCGCGGTGAAACCGGTCCCCGGAGCTTCACGGCCATTGCGCTCGGGGCATGAGGATTGATGGGGCCGGGGCGCCGTCGCCCCGGTCCGGGCGGCCGCACAATTCCCCCTTGCGGGAATCGGCGCCGGCGGCGTTAGTGGGCCCTCCCATGATTATCGATCCGCGCTTCCAGGAGCTGGCTGCAGGCCTCACCGGATTTTCGACCGCGCTCAAAAAGGGCGAACGCGTCCTCATCGACGCGTTTGACGTGCCGGATGCGATGGTCATCGCGCTGATCCGCGCGGCGCGCGAGCGCGGGGCGCATCCCTATGTGCAACTGCACCGCGCGCGCGTCACCCGCGAAATGTCGCTCGGCGCCGAGGAGGCGCAGTTCGGGCCGCATGCCGAGATCGAGCTGGCGCGGATGCAAAAGATGGACGCCTATATCGCGCTGCGGGGTTCCGACAACATCTTCGAGGCCTCGGACGTGCCGTCGGACAAGGTCCAACTGGTGTCGCGGCTGATGAAACCGGTGCTGGATTACCGGGTGGGCCGCACGCGCTGGGTGGTGCTCCGCTGGCCCACCGCCGCGATGGCGCAGCAGGCGGGCATGAGCACCGAGGCGTTCGAGGATTTTTATTTCAAGGTCTGCACGCTCGACTATGCCCGGCTGACCCCGGGGATGAAGGTGCTGGCGGACCTGATGAAGAAAACGGATCAGGTGCACATCAAGGGCCCGGGGACCGACCTGCGATTCTCGATCAAAGGCATCGGCGCCCAGCCCTGCGGTGGCCTGCGCAACATCCCGGATGGCGAGGTGTTTTCCTGCCCGGTGAAGGACAGCGTCGAGGGCCATGTGCAGTACAACGCGCCCACCGTCTACCTCGGCGCCTCGTTCGACAACATCCGGCTCGCGTTCAGCAAGGGGAAGATTGTCGAGGCGACGTCCAGCAATACCAAGCGCCTCAACGAAATCCTCGATAGCGATCCTGGCGCGCGCTACATCGGCGAATTCGCGATCGGGTTCAATCCTCACATCCTCGAGCCGATGCGGGACATCCTTTTCGACGAAAAAATCGCCGGGTCGTTTCACTTCACGCCGGGCCAGGCGTACGAAGGCGTCGGCAACGGCAACCGCTCGCAGGTGCACTGGGACATGGTCTGCATCCAGCGGCCCGAATATGGCGGCGGAGAAATTTGGTTCGACGGCAAACTCATCCGCAAGGACGGCCGCTTCATCCCGAAGGCGCTGCACAAACTGAACCCGGAAAATCTGCTGGGCGAAAAGGGGAATCAGTCGTAGGGGCGTCGCTGGCCGACGCCCGGCGCCGCCCCGACACGTTTGATCCATGCGCGATTTTATCCAAGCCCTCCCGAAAACGGAGACGCACCTCCACGTCGAAGGGGCCTTGCCCTACGAGCTGCTGACCCAGTGGCAGCCGGAGCAATGGCCGCCCGATCCGAAATTTCGCGCGCGCGCCTATCGCTACACCTCGTTCCCGGACTTCGAACGAATCCTGCTCGCCAATGCCCTGCCGTGGTTCACCACGCCGGCGCGTTATCACGAAGCGGCGAAGGTGATTTTCGCCAAGCATGTCGCGCAGAATGTGCGCTATGTGGAGACCAGTTTTCACCTGCCCGTGACCAAGTTCATCAAGGTGCCTGGGCCCGAGATCATCGCGGCCATCCGCGCGGCAGTACCGTCGGAACTCGAAGTACGGATTTTAGCGGGCATGCTGCGCAGCGATCTGGGCGGCGACCTGCGGCCGACCATCGATCAGCTTCACACTTGGGACGGGCTCGCGGGCGTCGACCTGCATGGTTTCGAACAGATGCCGACGCATCCGGAGACCGCGGCAGTCTGGGTCCAGCTGCGCCAGGCCGGGAAGATCACAAAATGTCACGCGGGCGAATTCGATGGGCCGGCGCGCGTGCGCGAGGCGATTGAGGTGCTGGGCGTGAAACGCGTCCAGCATGGCGTCCGCGCTATCGAGGATCCTGCGGTCGTGAAGCTCGCGGTCGAACGTGACGTGACGTTTGACCTGTGCCCGATCAGCAATGTCGGGCTCAAGGTGGCGCCCTCGATCGCGGAGCATCCCATCCGGCGGCTGATGCTGGCGGGAGTCCGCTGCACGGTGAGCACGGATGATCCCTTGTGCTTCGCCAACACGGTCAACGAAGAGTACGCCACGCTGGCGAAGGAACTGACCTTCACCCGGGCGGAGCTGGCGCAGGTGGCACGGAATGGCTGGGAGGTGGCCGACGTGAAGCCCGAACTGCGGAAGAAGATGCTGAGCGATATCGAACGCCTCGTGGCGAGCGCGGCGTGACGGTGGACGACCGAGTCGCGACCCGTTGAGATGAGCCTGCAATCCTACACCATTCCCGAGGGCGTTCGCGCGCTGCGCGCGGACAAGGCGCTGGCCACAGCATTTCAGGAACACAGCCGCACGGCGTTGCAGCGCGCTTTCGACCTTGGCCGAGTGACCCTCGCCGGAGTGGCGATCAAGCGCGACCAGGCGGTGAAAGGCGGCGACGTGCTCGAGTTCTCGTTTCCCGATGTGGTGCCGGCCGAGCTCCGCGCGGTCGACATCCCGCTGGACGTGATTTTCGAGGATAAGCACATGCTCGCGATCAACAAAGCTGCGGGGATGATCGTT
>JBKJRG010000518.1:0-2717 GCA_046594805.1 Opitutaceae bacterium
CGAAGTCCAGGTGAACAACACGCACAAGGACGTGAAGAAAGGCGCTGGCCTCTATGCCATCCAGGACAACCTGCAGCCGCCGGCCAAGGACGAGGAATGGTATACGATGCGGATCAAAGTCGAGGGGAAGCGCGTGCAGACCTTCGTCAACGGCAAGCAAATCGTCGACTACACTGAGGACGCCAAAACCGAGCGCCCCGCCAAAATGTCCGGCCGCCTGATTTCCCACGGCACCTTCGCCATCCAGGGCCACGATCCCGAGAGCAAGGTTCTGTTCAAGAATATCAAGGTCCGGGTGCTTCCGTAGGCCTTCCCGCTAAAGAGTACTCTGGGCGGGCTGGCTTCCGAGCCGGCCTGGGTTGACGGGGTAAAACTCGCGTTCAGGCGGCGATTGCCCGCTGGAACCAAGGCGGTTCGGAGAACCGGCCGCACCTGCAAGGCAAGGAACGGTGAACGGAGGCGTGGGCGCTGATCACGCTGCAGGTGGCCCTGGCCGGGCTAAATATTCGCGGGGCGATGAAAAACGAAAAGGCGTAACGCGATCCTTGTAGGGGCGTCGCTCGACGACGCCCGGGAAGGCGTTACGGCCTCCGCACGACGGGCGTCGTCAAGCGACGCCCCTACGACTCGAGGACGGCAAGAGCCTGCCGGGAGATTTCCGGGGTTTGTAGTCCCGCCTGAACGTGGGACTACGAAGCCGAGGTTGTTTCCCAGGAGTCGGCCGTATGGGCGCAGCGAGTCTGCGCCCTACAGTCTTCCGTTCTGCTTCTAGTTCATCGGCGCTGTGCGCCCCGCCGTGTCCCACGTAACCTGTCCACCGTAGGCGGAAAAACACATACCCTTGACCTCGCGCCCTTCCAAACCGAGCGCGCGGGCGGACACCTCGAGCTTCACCCACTGGCCGCCCGGCGGGAGTGCACCCATGTTGAGCCGTCCGGCGGTGCCGTCGGTGCCGTAGCCAATCTTGTTCGCGCCCCAATAAGCGCGGTGCTCCCACGAACCATCGTTCCAATGGAGCATAATCTCCTCGGGCATCGCAGCCGGATCAAGGTACACCCACGCGAACATCGTGTCCCCCGTGCCAACGGTGAGCGGCGACCAGGCATCATTGAATCCATGTTCTCGCAGGCCGGTGCCGGCCGGGGTTTGGTGAGCCTTCAGGCCGGAGTGCGCGGCGGGCGCGCTGGAGCTCCAGTTCCAGGCTTCGTTGCCAACCGGGTTGCCCCCGGTCGGAATCGCATCGTCGACCCAGACAATCACTGGACTGTTCGCACTGAAGGAACCGACGCCAAACATGCGGCGGCCATCAGCCCAGGTGATTTCAACCTCGACCCACTGCGTGCCCGGGTTTTTCGGGATGATTGTGTAGGTGGAACCGAAGTCGGGCTCCTGGTCGCGCGCTTCCCAGAGGATGCGGGCATTCGTGAGATCCAGGCCCGCAGTGTCGAGCGTCAGGGTGAGCGGCACGCCGACCGCCACGGTCGTGGTGGGCGTTACAATCGGGACGGTCGTCGTAGGTTTCCACGGCGTCGATTGCGCGGACGTGAGCGAGGCGATCGTCGCGGCGGAGGTGATGCTGCGCGCCTGGTTCATGGTGATGAACTCGGCGGTGACATTCCACGTGTCGCTCCAGCGATCGTAGAAAGGTGTCATAGAACTCGTGTTGCCGGTGTCATCGGAGGGGTAGCTCAACTTGCTCAGCTCGTTGCCCACGGCGCCGGAGGTGCCGACGTAGCTGAACCCGCCCGTGATGTTGCCGACCGGGATGCCGGGCATCGGCATTTTCCGATGATCGTTGTTGCTCCACTGGTTGACGATCTCGCGCTGGCGCTTGAGGCCAAGGCCGGTGACGAAGGTGACGTTCACCGGGTTGGTGCCGGCTTCGTAGTTCAGGTTCGCGAGGAGGGCGTCGACATATTCCGGGCGCGGGTTGAGCTGGTAGGCGATGCCGATGTCGGAAGCCTGGTCGAGCGAGAAGTACCAGCCGGCACCGAGGACGTGCTTGCTGGCCTCGGGGAAGGAGCTGCCGTAGGCGCTCTGGCGGGACCAGTTCAACGCGTCATCACCGGCGAGCTTCACCTGCTCCTCGCACTTGGCGAGGTAGGTGGCATCGAGCTGGTTCGCGGCGAGGCGGCCCGAGCGCGCGGCGAAGGCGTAGGCCCGGATCGCGTTGCCCCAGCCCTCGTGCATCCGCTGCCAGCCCCAACGGAAGGTGTTCGAATCCGTCGGATTCGGGAACCACTCCATCAGCTTCTGGTGGTACTGCGCGTCGCCGGTGGCGGCAAACATTTCGGCGGCGGCCCAGGCCAGCTCGTCGTCGTGCATGTACTGGTCGCCGTAGAAGGTGACTTTCTGATACGCGCCGTCCTTGCCGTGTTTCGCGATCGCCGCGATGAGGAATTGCCAGCCGGCTGTCGCCTTTTGGAGGTAGGCCGCCGCTTCAGTGGGATACGCGGCCTTGAACTTCGGCGAGGACGCCATCTGGGCGAGCGCCGCGACGCCGACCGCGGTGGCCGAGGTGTTCTTGGGCCACACGACCTGCTGGTCGCCCTTGTCGGGGGTCACGTTGCCCTCGTATGCGCGGGTCTTGGGATAAACAATGAAGTAGAATCCGCCGTCGGCGTCCTGCAGCTTCGCGATGTAGTCGGCCTCGATCTTGGCCTCCTGCAGGATGTCGCTGATGCCGTCGCCGCTCTGGGGCAGGCCGAGGTTGTCCA
>JBKJRG010000533.1:0-2541 GCA_046594805.1 Opitutaceae bacterium
GGGTCGAGCGCCTCGAGGCGTTCGCCCTGGTCATCGCGGTAGCCGGACGGATCCGAGTAGCCGCGCAGCGCCTGCGCCATGTCCGAGATATTGCCGAGCGTCATGGTCGCGTAGGCCGGCGATTCCGACGTCGTCCCATCCGGCAGAAACCACCCGTTGACCGTCCGCTGGAAACCCTCCCAGCCGAAGCGAACCAACCCGGGATGTCCGACGCAAAGGCCGACGAGTGCCGCCGCGGCGCGGTTGCCGACGGACTTGTTGTTGATCTGCTTGTCGCTCACGAGGAGGGCCGTGCCTTCGAGCAGCAGGTCGCGCTCGATCGTGCGGCGCTCGGCTTCGGTGTAGATCGGCGCGCCCGCGGGATCGCGCGCTTCGCAGGTGAAATCGTACGACTCGACCATCCGGCGCACAAACCCGGACTCCTGGCCGACGCCGCTCGCGCGACCCGCGCTCCAATAGCCCGTGTGCAACCGGCGATCCGGTTTGTTCGGCGGGTAGCAGAGTTCCGGTTCCGGGAGGTTGTTGATGAACTGGGCGGCAATCCGCGGATCCAAGTCGGCGTATTCGCCATAGCCGCAATGCACGAGCCAGTTTGGGTAACACTGCGCGAAGCGGAGCAGAAGGGTGCGGACGCCGCGCGCGTAGTTGGCCTGGCCCGTGAGGAGATACACCTCCGCCATCGAACGGCAGAGTCCCGCCATATACGCGACTTGATGCGCGCGGATGTTGGCGGAGAAACTCGGCCGGCCGGTCGGGTAGGAGAAAATCACGAACGGCTCACCGCCGTAGAAAGTGAGGGCCTGCGGTTTCCCCCAACGCGTGTTCAGGACGATCGTTTCCGGGTAGCATTCATGTGGAAAGACCGTGTGGCACACGTCGCACGTGAGTTGGTCGGGCGCGGCGCTGCGCCACGTCCACAGCCCGTGCGGGTGAACCGGCTTGCCCTGATCGCGGCATGCGGGACACGGCGTGAATTTTTGGTCGCCGGGCGTGGTTTCCGGGATTAGCCGGGCCAGATATTCCGGAGTCAGTTGGGGGAGCGCGGCCCGCGCAGTTCTCTCCAGCCCGGCGAGGTGGTTTTTCGCCCAAGGATAGCGCTGGAGATTTTCCCGGGCGCGCGCGAGGTCGGCTGGTTGGATCGCGCCGCTGGGATGCCTGACCGTGCCGCGATACGTTTCCCAGGCGGCCCAATCAAGGAGAGGATCCGTCTTGGCAGAAGCCGAGACCGCCGCGTCGGCGGCGATCAGATGCGTCGCGCTGAGGATGACCGCCACCAGGCAGGATGCTATCCGGACGTAGGGGCGTTGCTGGCCGACGCCCGCGCGGGCGAACGCCCGCGCGTGTTCGCGGGCGTCGTCAAGCGACGCCCCTACGTTGCACCTCGGAACGGTGATCACCTTCCTCATCCCTTCGTCACTTCGCCGCGAGCGCCGCCTCGACCGCCTTGATCAACTCCGGGGAGGCCGCCGCAATCAGGAGCGTTTTCATGGGATGTTCCTGAGCTTTGGGCGGCAGGGTTGTCAAATGAGAGGAGGGAGGTCGCGACTGCACCGGGGTGGCGCGGCTTCGGTCCCCAAGCCGCGGCGCCTCGGAGAATTGCAAGCAACGGGTCAGCAAAAGCTCGCCGGATAGTGGCGTGCCTTCCAATGTTTCGCGGTTGAACTTCACCCGAGAACCCCGCGGTCAGGTCCGGCAGCATCGCGGGCTTCGGGTGGCTGCCTTGGCGCTTTTCCTGACCATGGGTGCAGGGGTTATGAACGCCGCGGAACGCGTCCCAAAGGGCGCCGGAATCTTTAAGAAGAAATGCGCGTCGTGCCATGGCGCGAAGGGCGAGGGCGTGAAGGACAAGTATGACGAGCCGCTGCTCGGCGACTGGCCGGTGGCCAAGCTCGCGCGCTACGTCGCGGCCAACATGCCGGAGGACAAACCGGAAACTCTTTCGCCGGCGGAGGCCGAGGCGGTCTCCCGCTATCTCTACGACGCTTTCTATTCGCGCACGGCGCAGGCGCGGAATCATCCGAGTCGGGTCGAACTCGCACACCTGACCAACCAGCAGTATGCCATCACCGTCGCCGACCTGCTCCGCAGCTTCGTCGCGTCGGACGCGCCCGTGGGAACCGAACGGGGCCTGAATGCGACCCACTACAGTATGGCCCAGCGGGGGCGGTTCGATGCGAACAAGCTGACGCACAGCGGCGTCGAGTCGGCGCCGGACTTTGATATTGCCATCACTCCGCGCGACATCGAGTCGCCCGAGATGGTGGACTTTTCCATGCAGTGGCGCGGAGCGGTCTATGCCGACGAAACCGGCGACTACGAACTCATCCTGCGCACACCGAACAGCGTTCGCGCCTGGCTCAATGCCGATGTCGATCGGCCGAATCCCGCGGAGGCGATCATCGACGTCAACGTCTCCAATCCGCAAAATCCGGATCATCGTGCCACGGTCAGGCTGATCGGCGGGCGCTGGTACCCGCTGGGGATCGATTACTGGGCACTGCCGGGCAAGGTCGGGTCGCCGTCACCGGCGTTTTCCCTGCG
>JBKJRG010000757.1:0-5796 GCA_046594805.1 Opitutaceae bacterium
CCGCTCAAGCCCATGACCTCGGTTTTCATCAAACCCGGCTGCCGCCATCGTGCCGTGGGAAAACTGAAAATCATCAACGTGCCGATCCCCGCCTTCGATCCGCACGACGAGTGGTTCGATTGAGCGTTCAGCGTAGATTGTACCTAACGCATTTGTAGGGGCGTCGCTTGACGACGCCCGTCGTGCGGGCGCCACAAGGTGTTCACGGGCTGCATCCCAGACGCGACCTTGAGGGCTTGCCGGGCTGCCGGCGCTACCTCGCCTCCCCGAACGTCGCGCGAATATAAGCGAGCACGGAACGCTGCTGGCCTTTGGTCAGCGATGAACCGAACGCAGGCATGCCTTTCGCTTCCACGCCTTTCACGATCGATTCCATGAGCTGCGCGTCGGTCTTGGCGAGGCGCGTGCGGTCATCGACGAAGTTCGCCGCACCGCCGGGCAAGCCCCGGCCGTTCGGTTGATGGCACGCGACGCAATACAAGTTGTACACCTTCCCGCCCGCGGCGATCAGCACGGGTCCGGCGGCGGCAACTTCGCCGGGCGCGTCCTTCGCCCCGAGCGACGTCTCGCCTTCACGCGGCAGCCGGGTCGTGCCGCCGACCGCCATCTCGCCATTCCGCAGCCGGTTCGCAGTGTAGAAACCGATCGGATTGGCCAGCGGCTCTCCGTCTCGCGCGAGCAGATTGAGCAGGGAAATCTGGTAGACGAAACCGGCCTTCAGTTCGGAGAGGATCAACTCGGCGCGGAGTCCGTCCGGGGCGACCTGCACTTCCTTCACCACGACTCTGGCCTCGTCGATCCACGGCGAGCCGTACTTCACGTGATAATAGAAGCGAAAACGATCGAGCTCGTAATTCGCCGCCACGGCCAGCCGCCCCTGGTCCATCGGCTTGGTGAACGTGAGCGCGAAGCCGCGATCGGTCAGCGCCATGGTCCGCACATCCGTTGGCAGGGTGCCGTCCCAGCTGACGCGCTGGAGCCCATCCTGCCCGGCTCCCCAGCCGGCCGTGGCTCCCAGGTAGAGGCTGCCGTCCGGCGCAAACGCGCCGCGCGTCGCACCGGCGACCAGCTTCGCCCCCGTCGCATACGGCGGGAGCTCCTGTCGCCCGAGAAAGGGAAAAACAAATCCCTGCCATGCGCCCGCCACTTGCTCGAGCCCGGCCCGGAGGACGACCGTCGAGTAATCACCGACGAAAACCTGGCCGGCATACGGCCCAAATTTTCCCCCTCCGAGATCCCACAACGGCTCGCCGGCCGACACGCCCATCGCTCCGTGCGGGAAGACCACCGCGGGTCCTTTGTACCGCTCCCACAATTGAGTCGGCGTCAGTGAACCCCGTTGAAAGCCTGGCTCCCATTTCAAGCTTTCGGCATGTCCATGAAAATCTCCGCGCTCCACGTGGAGCAGCCCGCCGGAGGGCTTGTAGTCGCCCTGATTATCCGTGACGAAGAGCTCATCATCGGGGCTCAATCCCACGCCGTTGGGCTGCCGGAATCCCGACGCCAGCGGAATCGTTTTCCCCTCCGGCGTAATCTGCACCGCCCAGCCCCGCCACGGTACATCCGATCCGTGGCCCGCCGCCACGACGGCCGGCTGCAGGTCGGGGCGGCCACGGGTCTGCGGCAAGCCGTCTTTCACCGCATGCGAGTCGAGCGAGGCCGCGCCGTAGAAATTTCCCGCACGGTCGCGCCGCAACCCGAAGAAGAACTCGTGGTAGTTGTGCGTGAGGCCCCAGTCACCGCCCAGCACGTCAAACGTGTCCGCGCGGCCGTCCCGGTCGGTATCGGCCATGCGCAGGATTTCCGGACGGTGCGCGACGTAGATCACGCTCTCCGACTCGGCGACGACGCCGAGCGGTTCGTTGAGGCCCGTCGCGAACCGCTGCCATGATTTTCCATCGGCGGTGCGTAGCCAGACCTCGCCCAGGCGGGTCGTGAGCACGAGTGAGCCCGCGGGCGTGAAGGTCACCGCCGCGACGCCGCCCCGCAGCCCGGCGGGAAGCGGTACGTTTTCGATCCGATAAGTGGCGGACAGCACCGTTGCCGTCACCAGCCACGCGAGCGCAATGAAAACGGATTTCATGGCTGCCCCCGCGAAAAAACAATCTCCAGGGTGAATTCGCGCGCGGCACCGGGATCGAACCGGTAGGTGCCGTTCTCGAGCCGGCCCGCGGGCGCGGACAACGCCACGCCCGTGGTCGCACCGGGAATATACCACCACCGCGTGTCGCTGTCCCCTGCTTCGATCCGGAAGTGCCGAATCAACCCGTCACCCCCGGGACGCGCCCGCAGCTCTTCGCGCACCAATACTCCATCGACCGTGTAATGAAATTCGATCGAGGCGTCACGCGTACGATAGCCCTTGAAGACGAGGATCGGGGTCCGGCCGGGATCGCCGCGGCGAAGCGGCAGCTCTGCTGTTTCACGGTACACCACCTCGCCGAGCAAGGTCGCAGGCTTGAGCAGCTTGCCCGCGCCCGGCCGCGCGGCGGAGAGATCGAGGAAGCCACCCTGCCAGGCATAACTCACGCCGCCGCGCACCGGGTCGTAGCAAAAATTGACCCCCTGCGGGAGCCCCACCGCGAAACTGCTTGGGCCGGCGTCGGGCAGGATGACCCGCTCGATGAGAATTTCCGCCGCAAGGCTCGCGGGAGAACACATCAAGGCCAAGGCGAGAGCTGGTACCGACCACCAGCACGCGTTCAGGATTATGGGGACGCGGCGCCCTCGCCGCGTTGCCTTCAAATCCCGCGGCGAGGGCGCCGCGGCCCCATTTTTGGCGTTCATTCCAACGGTTGGGATCGCAAAAGCCGCCCTACTCCTTCGGCACCTGCGTTGGACTCCGCAGATAAGCGATCAAATCCACCGCTTCCGCCTGCGGCAACGATTGGAGGAGGCCCGGCGGCATCAGTGACATTTCATGCCGCTCGAGTTTCTTGATGTTTTCGCGCGGCAGCGTCAGCACCTCCGTCATGCTGGCGAGAATCACCGCGTCGGCCGTTTCGCGCTGCACGATGCCGGCCGCGGTGCGGCCGTCGTTCATTTCGACCGTCGTAAGCTGATAATCTTTTCCGACGACCGCGTTCGGATCCAAAATGTTGACGAGCAGGTAATCCACGTCGGCGCGATTGGAGCCGGTCAGCTCGGGACCGATCGTCACACCCACGTCGTAGAGCTTGTGGCATGACGCGCACGCGCGCTCGAACACCGCCCGTCCCTTGACCGGGTTGGCCGCCTCCAGGCGCTGCGGCGTGAGCAGCGCCCGCCATTGCACAATTTCCTTCGCCATGGCTTCCGGCGATTCGCGCACGACGCCAAACACTTCGGTGACCGCCTGGTCGACCGCGGGATCCTTGAGCAGCCGCAACTGGCGCGCGAGTGAGGCGTCGACGTCGCCGCGGGGAATCGCGCCCGATTTCATGGCCGTGAGCAACGCCTGCGCATAGGCCGGACGGCCGGCGAGCACGCCGAGCGCCGCGCGCTTTTCCTCCGGCGTGAAGGAGGAATAATTGTTGAGAATCGCACCCACCGTGGTCGGCACATCGTACGCCGCGAGCCCCTTGAGCGCGCCGATCCGCAAACCGGGTTCTGGCAGGAGCTGGTGGTAGAGCGGCGTCAGCTGAAAATTCCGCTGCTCAATCAGCACGTTCACCGCCGCCTGCCGGGCCGCCAGCGGGGCAAAGGCGTCGGCGGCGATTCGGCGCTTCGCGGCCACAACGGTCTTGTCCCCGAAGCGGGTCGCGAGCGTATCGGCCCGCGCGATCACCTCCGGATCGTGGCTCACGCTCAGTTTCGCATAGGCGCCGGCCCACTCGCGCGGCGCCCGCAGATCCGTCTTGCCCTCCGTGGCGCTCATCATGCCGTCGAGAATCTCGCGGTGGTACGCCGTATCGTTGCTCTCGATCGCCGCGGCCAGCAGCGCGGCAATCCCGCTCGGCGGCGCCCCCGCCTGCGGGCTGCGCGTGCCATCGTTCAGGGCCGCCTGCCGCCGGGTGAACCACGGCCGCAGCGCGGTCAGCGGCGTCTTGGCGCCGAGGGCGAGCGCGCGCGCCGGATCGGCCGGCACGAGCGGTTCCGCGGCGAACCAGTACATCAGCGGCAAGTTGTGATCCTTGGCGTCTTCGCCATGCGCCAGCAGCGCCTCGACGATGTCCCAGCGCTTCGCCACGGCAATCCGCTGCGCCGCCGAAGCCAGGAACCGCCGCACCACCGGCGACGGATCGTTCTTCGCCAGGGCTGCGAACGACGCGAGCAGCGGCGCCGTGGGCGACTTGTCTTCGCACGTGAGTTGAATCGTCCAGGCGCGGACCGGCGCCTGTGCGCTTTGCAGAAACTCCAGGGCCAGCGCCTCGGTCAGCCCGCGGGTGGAATGCAAGGCCCACAAGGCGCGCAACTGCCGCGTCACTTCGGGATGCTCGCGGACGATTTTGCTCAACGCCGCGTGCACGGCCGCATCCGGCCCGCGTTCCTGCAGGATGACGCGCGCCCGTCGCACGTGCCACTCGTTCGCGTGCAGCTGCAATTGCACCAGCTCCGCGCTGCTCGATTTCTGGAGATCGACCGTGACGGCCTTTGCGTCGCCGTAGGAAAGCTTGTAGATCCTCCCGTTCGTCCGGTCCTGCGGCTGCTGCTGGTGGCAGGCGCGGGCATCGTACCAATCGCTGTTGAAAATGGAACCGTCCGGCCCGGTCTCGAGCCGCAGCCCGCGGAACCAGCCGTCGTTCGCCCGCATGAAATCCGGCCCATGGCTGCCCACGTAGCCGGACCCGACCGGCGCGAGCAGGTCGCGATTGATCCGGTTGCCCATGATATTGTGCGTGAAGAGCGAACCGCGGTACTCGGCGGGAAAACTGTTCCCCAGATAAATCAGCGTGCCGCAGTGCGCATGGCCGCCGCCCGCGCTGTCCGTCGTGCCGGCTTGGAAGCGCGCGTCCTGCCACTTTACCCCGCTGTCATAGTGAAAGTGATCGCCGATCGTCTTCAGGTCCTCGTAGACGTACGGATTGAAGTGCGGCCCGTTCTGCCGCTGGTAATTGCCGCCCTGCACGACGTGCCAGAGATGCGGGATGACGCAGGCAGTCACGAAGGAGTCGCCGACGTCATTGAAGTCGAGGCCCCATTGGTTGCTCATCCCCGCGGCGAAAATCTCGAAGATTTTCTTGGTGGGATGGTACCGCCACACGCACGCGTTCAGCGGAATGCGGTCCTGATCGCGCGCGCCAGGGCGGCCCACGTTCGAGTGCGTGAAGACGCCCTGGTTGCCGTAGAGCCAGCCATCGGGGCCCCACACGAAGCTGTTGAGCGTCTCGTGCGTGTCGTCGTGACCCCAGCCATCGAGCATCACTTGCGGCGGGCCGTCCGGTACGTCGTCGCGATTCTTGTCCGGAATGAAGAGGAGGTACGGCGGACTCCCGACCCACGCGCCGCCATGGCCCACTGCAATGCCGCTGCCGAAATTCAGCTTGTCGTAGAATACCTTGCTGGTGTTGAAGCGGCCATCCCCGTCGGTGTCCTCATAGATCACGATGCGGTCGCGGCCGTAGGGCGACCATTGCGGGTACGCATAATTTTCGATCACCCACAGCCGGCCGCGCTCGTCGATCGTGAAGGTGATCGGTTGATGCACATCCGGCTCGCCGGCAAATACGGTCGACTTGAAGCCCGGCGGCAGCGTCATGGCTTCGGCGGCCGCCTCGGGTTTGAGCCCGGTGCCCGCCGCCACCGGAAAACCGTCCTGGGCGCGGCCAATGACGGCGGCCAGAAAAAAGATCCCGCCGGCAACGAGCCGCGGGCAGA
>JBKJRG010000784.1:0-3066 GCA_046594805.1 Opitutaceae bacterium
GCGATCGAGCGCGCCTACGAAACGCTGGCGGAAAACCCGGGGAAACGCGTGTTCATGCTCTCGGAGCTGATCCACAATCCGTTCGTCAACGAGGACCTGCTCCGCCGCGGATTGCGTTACCTCCAGACCGACAAAGGCGCGCCCTATACCTTCACCGGCGGCATCGCGGCTCCGCCCGCGGAAAACGTCCCCACGGCGCCATTGCTTTGGGACACGCTCACGCCGGATGACATCGTCATCATCCCCGCCTTCGGGGCGACGGACGAGGACAAGCGCCGGCTGGTGCGCAAAGGCATCGCCGTCTATCACTACGATGCGACCTGCATGCTGGTGGAGAAGGTATGGAAGGCGGCCCGCGCGTATGGCCGGGACGGTTACACCGTCGTCATCCACGGCAAGCACGAGCACGAGGAGACCAAAGCCACCTTTTCGAATACCCGCCGGTACGCGCCAGCCGTCATCGTGCGCAATCTCGAGGAAGCGCGCCAGCTCGGTGAAATCATCGCGAGTGACGCGGCGACCCGCCCCGCGCGTTTCCAGGAGTTGTTTGCCGGACGCCACACGCCGGGGTTTGACGTGGTCCGCCACCTCGAGCGGATCGCGGTCGTGAACCAGACCACCCTCCTGATGAACGAGACGCTCGCGATCATCGAGCACCTGCGCGGCGTATATCGTCAAAAATTCGGCGACGACACCCGCGTGGGCGGAAGCAGCCGGCGCGATACGCTGTGCTATGCCACGCAGGTCAACCAGGACGCATTGAGCCGGGCGCTGGCCGAGCCGCTCGATGCGGCGTTTGTCATCGGCGGGAAGAACTCATCGAACACCTATCAGCTTTTCCGGCTTTGCGAGCAGAAGCTGGGGCCGAAGGCCTACTTCATCCAATCCGAGGAGAGCATCCAATCGCGCGAAACAGTGAATCACTATGTCTATGTCGGTGGCGGGAGCGGCCGCACTGAAGCGCGCCCGCTTTGGCCGGAGACAACGTTCGACCAGGGCGCACCCAAGCGCGTCCTCATCACCGGCGGAGCCAGTTGTCCGGACGGGATCATCCAGCAGGTGATTACGCGCATCAGCTCGTTTTTTCCGCGCGAACGACTTCGGAGCGTCGATGACGTGCTGGGGGAACTGAAGGCGTAGTGGGCTGCGGCATCTTGCCGCAGATCTGCGGCAAGATGCCGCAGCCACTACGGAGCCGGCAGGACGCCTGCGCTACGACGCGCGCGCCGCTGCGGCGCGCTGCTCACCCTTCGTCCATGCCACCAGGCTGCCCCAAATGATGGCGCTCACGACCAACGACGCCGGCAGCACCCAGAGGCAGGCGCGCTGCAAATCGCCCCAGCGATCAGAAAGTAAACCCACCAATCGCGGAGACCAAAGATCGCCGAACATATGGATGGCGAAAATCGAACCGGCCATGGCGGTGGCCCGCATCGTCACGGGGACAGTCTCCAGGATGAGCGTGTTCACCGGGCCGACCGTCAGGAAGAGGAAGAACATCGCCGCAGCGAGCGCGACCTTTGCCTGGACGAGATCGGGGAGCAAAAACGCCGCAAAGGCGGCAGGCGCCGCCAGCGACGCTCCGATGGCGAGCACCCACGCATAACCGCGTCCGGTCCGGCGCTGCCACGCCGTGGCCGCGAGGCCGCCGCAGAGCGTGGCGGTGAGGCCGGTCAGGACAACGGCCAGGCCAAAGAATGTCGCGGCTTTGTCCACCGGCATCCCGTGGACCCGGTGCAAAAAAGTCGGCGCCCAGAGGGAAAATGCCCCCATCGCAAACGTCTGGGCGACGTAACCGCCGACGACGAGCAGGTAGCGGGGAAACTTCAACAGCGCGAGATAGGCGCGCCACCCGCGGTATTCGTCCGGCGCAACGGCGCTCGTCGCCGGCCCTTCGGCCGCCCCGCGCGGCGGCTCGCGCAACAGGAAAAGCAGGAAGGCGAGCAGCAGCCCCGGGTAGCCCGCCCACAAGAAAGCGGCGCGCCAGCCCTGCCGCGCGGCGATTTCGCCCCCCATGATGTAGCCGAGGGCGGAGCCCACCGGTATCGCGAGATAGAAAATCGAAATTGCCGTGTTCCGCTTCGCCGCGGGAAACAAGTCCGCAATCCACCCGGGGCTGATGGTCCCGAAGCTCGCCTCGCCAAACCCCACCAGCACCCGGAAAAGAATCAGCGCCCCGAGCGCGCTGACATGACCGGTCATCAATGTGCCAAAGCTCCACACGAGCACGCCCGAAACAATGAGCCACCGCCGCGGCACCCGATCGCCCAGGTAGCCAAAGATGGGCGCCGTCAAAAAATATCCCCACATGAACGCGCTCTGGATCGTGCCGAGTTGTTCATCGCTCAACCCGAGCTCGTCCTTGATCGGCGTCAGCACCGCCGCGAGGATCTGCCGGTCGAGGTAATCCAGCAGGTTCAGGCCCGTGAGGACGACGAGCGAACCAACCGGCCAGAAGGGTTTGCGGTCGTTGGCGTTGGCGCTCACGTGGCCGCAGCCAAGCGGCCCGGCCGATTCATGGAAAGGCTGAAAGCAGGACGCCGATCGTCGACTCGATGCAGGCGGGACGCTTGCGCTACTCCTCAGAACCGAATTGACATGCCGGCCCGCAGGCCGCTCTGGTTCCCGAGATCGATCTTGGTCGAATAGTTGGCGGTGGCGTTGTTCAACGTCTGCGTGTAGCTGCCCGCCGACTGGAAGATGGCGCCGGCATAGAGGCCCGTCCGCTCCGTGATGTCGAATTGCAGGTTCGCATCGGCATAATACCCTGCCAGCAGCTTGGAGGTTGCACTCGTGCCGGTATCGGCAATCTCAGCACCAAAATCGGGCTGAAAAACCTGGGTAACGGTGTAGTCCGTCCCGGCATAAACCACCGCCGCTCCGGCGCTCAGGCTCGCGCGGAGTCGCGTCGTGATCGGAATCCAAAGCGTGGGGCCGACTCGAAAGGTAAAGTAGGCGCCCTTGAGCTTCCAGCGATTGTTGACGCTGGTCAGGCTCTCCCCCGTGACGTCGGTCCGGCCCGCGGGCACGTTGCCGAGCAGCACGGTGGTGTCGGTGGTCACCGTC
>JBKJRG010000818.1:0-7573 GCA_046594805.1 Opitutaceae bacterium
CCGCGGAGCTCGAGGGCGGCCGGCCGGGCGCGTTTCTCGTGCTGCACGTGGAGGACAGCGGCACCGGGATTCCGCCAGAAGTGCAAAAGCAAATGTGGCAGCCCTTCTTTACCACCAAGGAAGCCGACAAGGGCACGGGCCTCGGGCTCTCGACGGTGCGGGGCATCGTGGAAAATCACAACGGCTTCATCGATCTCAAGTCGGAGGTCGGTCGCGGCACGACCTTTCGCATTCACCTGCCGGCGGTGGAGGAGCCCCCGGCCGATCGCGCGCCACCGCCGGCGCGCCCCCCGATGCAACGCGGCAAGGGGGAACTCATCCTGGTGGTCGACGATGAGCTGCACATTCGCGAGATGACGTCCACGATGCTCACGCGCCATGGCTACCGGGTGCTGCTGGCGGCGGATGGCTCGGAAGCGGCGAGCGTCTTTGCCGAACGCGCGACGGAAATCCGGCTCGTCATCACCGACCTGCACATGCCCAACCTGGATGGTGCGACGTTTGGCCGTGCGCTCCGGCGGATCAGTCCCTCGGCCAAAATGCTCGTGGTGAGCGGACTCTCGTCCCCGCTCGGCGACCGCCCGGATTACCAGCCCCACGAGTTCGCGGACGGCTTCCTGCACAAGCCGTTCAAGCCGGAGGCGCTGCTGACCAAGGTGCGCGAGGTGCTGCTGACCGGCACCACGACGGGCACCGGCCGGTCGTTGCCGCCGTTTCCGACCACGTAGGCCGGCCGCGCATTTTCGGATGGGATGCGGCGCCCGACCGCCCCGGTTGCCCACCGCAACGTGGGCGTCGCGACCCCAAATCCCGCGCGCGCGCAAGCCTTCTGCCTACCCGAATCATGGTAGGCGCCGGGGTCGCATTGTGCCGCGGTGATCCCGCACGCTCCTCCCATGTTCGCCACCATTGCTTCCGCCGCCCTGCAGGGCATTGCCGCGGAGTTGGTTCACGTCGAAGTCAACGCGGGGGAGGCAGGCGATCCAAAGTGGTTCCTCGTCGGCCTCCCAGACGCGGCCGTCAAGGAGTCCTGCGATCGCGTTTTCGCCGCGCTGAACAACAGCGGATTTCAGCCTCCCCGCACACGCACCACGATTAACCTGGCGCCGGGAAATTTGCGCAAGGAGGGGCCGTTCTACGATCTCCCCATCGCCCTCGGCGTGCTGGCGGCAACCGGCCAGCTCAAATCGGAACATCTGGGGGAATGGATGATCGCCGGAGAGCTCAGCCTGTCCGGCGCAACGCGGGCCGTGCGCGGAGCCCTGGCCATGAGCCGGCTCGCGCGCCGGCTGCGCAAGCGCGGAATGCTCATGCCGGCCGTCTCCGCCGAGGAAGCAGCGATGGTGGAAGGCGTGCCGGTTTATCGGGTCGACTCGCTCGACCGGGCCGTTCGGTTTCTGAGCGGCGAAATCAAACTGCAACCGCTCGACCCGGCGGAAAGCCGCCGCCGGGTGCAGTCGGCGCCCGTGGAGGGCGCCGCGGATTTTTCGGAGATCAAAGGCCAGCAGGCTTTGCGCCGCGCGGTGGAGGTCGCGGTCGCCGGCAACCACAATATGCTGATGATTGGTCCGCCGGGTTCCGGAAAATCGATGGTCGCGAAACGCATTCCCACCATCATGCCCCGCCCGGCGCTGGAGGAACACCTCGAGATCCTCAGCATTCATTCGGCCGCGGGGCGCACGATCAGCGGCGAGATGAACTGGGAGGCGAGGCCATTTCGTTCGCCGCACCACACGGTCTCGGACGTGGCGCTCCTGGGTGGTGGCTCCATCCCAGGGCCGGGGGAGATATCACTCGCCCACCACGGCGTCCTTTTCCTCGACGAGTTGCCGGAATTCAAACGCTCCGCATTGGAGGTGCTCCGCCAGCCACTGGAGGATGGCGAGGTCACCATCTCGCGCAGCGCCGGCAAAGTCACCCTGCCGTGCGCCTTCATGCTGGTTGCCGCCATGAACCCTTGCCCGTGCGGATACCTGGGCGATTCCAAGCACGAATGCCGCTGCACTCCGACGCAGATCCAACGCTACCGGGCGCGGATCAGCGGCCCGCTCCTCGACCGGATCGATCTCCACCTCGAGGCGCCGGCGCTGGCGATGGCCGAGCTTCGCTCCGAGAAACCGGGCGAGTCATCCGCGGCGTTGCGCGAGCGCATCCAGCAGTCACGCACCCGCCAGCACACGCGCTTCAAGGGCACCAAGATCACCTCGAACGCCCGGATGACGCACGCCCAAATCCGCAAGCATTGCGTAATCGATTCCACCCTCGGCGACCTCCTCGAGCAGGCGATGGAGCAGCTCTCGCTCTCCGCGCGCGCCTACGATCGCATCCTGAAAGTCTCCCGCACCATTGCCGACCTCGCCGGCACCGACCGCATCGAGGCGCCGCATTTGCTGGAGGCCATCCAATACCGCAGCCTCGATCGCGCGGTGTTTTATTGAGCAACACAGGCCGACGGATGACCTGACGAAAGAGAAAGATTAAGAGAAAGAGAACGACTGGAAGGTTCCGCGTCTTAATGGACGCGGCTACCCACCGTGCCGTAGTCGCGCCCATTGAGGCGCGGTTCGCTACGCCTTGCTTTTCGCTGCGAGCGCGACCTTGAGCGCCCCGGAAATTTCGCCGGCGAGTTCTGATTGGAGCGTGAGAATAAGATCGGCGAGTTCGCGCGTGTAGCGCTTCGCCCAGAGGAGTTCGCCAGTGCGCGCGTTGATGAGCTTGGCGGTCACGTGCATCTTGCCGACTTCCCGTTGCACACTTCCTTCCACGAGATAAACGACTCCCAGCTCCGAAGCGATCTGGGTCGCGGGTTTGGCGGTGTCGCGATATTGCAGGACGGAGGTTCGCGCGATCACCGTCAACTCGCCGACGTTCGCGAGGTTGGTCAGGATATCCTCCTGGATGCCATCGATAAATACGGTGTTGCGCCGGTCTTCGTTCAGGCTCGCGAACGGCAGGACCGCGATTGAGCGAGCGCGCGCGGCGCCGGCGCCGCCGCCGGAGCGCAGCGCGAAAAAGATTCCGCTTGCGATGCACAGCAACGCCACCGCGGCCGCCACCCACCTGAGGGAGGAGCGCCGGCCGGCGGGAGGCGGAGCGACGTGGCGGGCGGGCGGCGGCACCGTGACTTCGGGAATGGCGGGTGAGGCCGGCCGAAGGTTGGCGGATTCGACAGCCGCGAGTTCCTTGATGAGTTCGACAAACGCGCCGGGGATTTCCGCGCCGGGAATGCGCGTCCATTGCACGCTGAAAAACGTGTCCGGCACCAGCGCGTCGCGATCGGTCGTGGCGTCGACTACCACCGGCAAAAGAAACGGGGTGCCCTTCGCAAACAGCCGCGAGCGCTCCTCGGCGAGATGCCATTCGAGGCGGAAGTAGCCTTCGCGCCGCGCTTGCGTGTGCTCCGAGATCACCGGCACGAACAATCCGCAGGTCTTGATCTGCCGGCGAATCCGCTGGTCCCACGCATCGCCTCCGCGCAGTTCGTTCTGGTCGAACCACACCTCGACGCCGGCGGTGCGCAACGCCTGGCAAATGCGCAGCGCGGCCTCGGTGTCTTGCGACGCATAGCTGATAAAAACCGCTCGGCGGGGCACGGCAGGCATTGTTGTGGGATTCGCGACAATGTACGCCGAGGCGTGCGAATCATTATTGGAAGGAAACTAGATCTTCCGGGGTCGGGCCGGGAGGGGTTTAAGGGGAGGGTGGAAAATCATAGAATCGGACCCCCTTAGCCCCCAAATGGAATTAGGTGCCAAAACCCTCACTCGCTCAGGATGCCGGAATCCTCGGCGAGCACCGGCCAGATTCGAGGCCGAACTTACCAAGTGGAGGGAGCTTTCGTGCCAGACCGTCACGGAACAAGACAAACCTCCGGCGCACTCGCCGTCAACCGGCGAGGTGAAAGCTCACTCCGGTGCGTCGGGCTGCACGCCGTCGTCGGGCGGGCAGGCCTGAGGGGCGCCAGCGGGCCAGAACACCGGTTCGCCGTCGGCGGCGTCGGACAGGGAGAAGTCGGCGCCGAAGAGTTCCGGCTGGGCCGAGTCCTCCGATGGCGCTGGCGGCAGCTCGATGGCCGTCTGCTCGAACGATTCGCCCGGCTCCATCACCTCTGCGCGGAACCGGATCTGTTTTGTGTGCGGAGTGGAAAAGGAGTCCATCAGCGAGACCCGACGCTACTTAGTAGGCAGTGACATAATGCATCCTGATCGCTCGATCGCACCGTGTTCTATTAGCTGCCGAGCCCAGGACCTACGCCGAGATTGCGACCGCTGCCGGCTATTTCTGCGGCACGAACCGGTTCGCGCTGCTTCGGCTTGGTTGGTGGAGGTGCGAGCGCCAGCGAGCGGACGGACAACCACTCGCTGGCGTTTGCCAGAACGGGTCCGGGGACAAGACTCGCCTTCAGGGTGCGAGGCTCCGAGATTGGGGAACCCCGCCCCCGAACCATGTCCGCCGACGAAGCGACTCCATCCGTTCAATCCTCGATTCACGGCAAACCGCCGCCGGTGCTTCGACCGTTGCGCGTGTGGCCGGCGCTGGGGTTCGTCGCGCTCATGCTGCTCATGCGCTTCGGCCCGCCGCTGAGCGAAGACCTGCGCGCGAAATTCTGGATCGCGATGGTGTTTGGCCCGGCGCTGTGCTGTTTGCTGATTCTCATCTGGTGGCTCACCGCGACCCGGGGCCCGGGCAGGGAACGGGTGCTGGGATTCCTCGGCCTCGTGGGTATCATCGCCTTCAGTGTGATTGCGGGGCATCCATCGATGCGCGGGCCGGGGACCATGCACGTCGCCGCCCCGCTGACCATCGTGGCTTTTGTGGTCGCGGTTTCGCTCTTGCGCCGGCACCGCCCGTTCACACGCACGGGCCGCGCCCTCTTGGCGGCGCTGATTGCCGGCAGCGTTTCCCTCGTGCTGCGAAGCGAGGGCATGTCGGGTGCCTTCACGCTGGGGCTGCGCTGGCGTTGGACGGCAACGCACGAGGCTCAGATGCTCGCCCGCCGTCCCGCCGTCGCGGTGTCGCAGGCGAATCCCGCCGAGCCTGCCGCCGTCGAGCGCGCGCTCGCGGCGCCGGAGTGGCCCGGGTTTCGCGGCGCTGCACGGGCATCTCGTCAGCACGGCCCGCAGCTCGCCACCGACTGGTCGGCGACGCCACCGAAGCAGCTCTGGAAAATCCCGGTGGGTCCGGCGTGGTCCTCCTTCGTGGTCGCGGGCGACCTGCTCTTCACCCAAGAGCAGCGCGGGCCGCAGGAAGTCGTGGTTTGCCTGCGGGCCGGGTCGGGCCAGGAAATCTGGAGCCAGGCCATCGAAACCCGCTTCTACGATCCCCTCGGTGGCCCCGGGCCGCGGGCGACGCCCACGGTGGCCGAGGGCGGACTTTTCGTAACCGGCGCCACGGGCGCCGTCATGCGGCTCAATCCGGCGACGGGCGCGATCCAATGGAAACAGGAACTGCAAACCGTCGCCGGGCGGGAATCGCCGATGTGGGGATTCGCGTCCTCGCCGCTGGTGACCGGCGGCCTGGTGATCGTTTGGGCCGGTGGCGCCAAGGACAAGGGCGTGGTCGCATTCGACGCCGAGACCGGAAAGCTGCGCTGGTCCGCCGCCGCCGGTAACGACTCCTATAGTTCACCACAACTCGGCAGGCTGGCCGGCGAGACCCTGGTGCTGATGCTGACCAACGAGGGACTGCGCCTGCTGGATCCGGCAACCGGCGCCTTACGCCTGAACTACGAATGGAAATCCAGCGGCTACCGGGCGCTGCAACCGCACGTGCTCGAGAACGACACGGTCCTCCTGCCAACCGGGATGAGCACGGGGACGCGGGCCATCCGCCTCACCCGGACGGGCGATCGACTCGCCGCGGAGGAACTGTGGACCTCGCGCAGCCTGAAGCCGGACTTCAACGACTTCGTGACGTATCAGGGATACGCCTACGGGTTCGACGGCGGGGTGTTCGGTTGCATCGAGCTGAAGACCGGCGAGCGCAAATGGAAGGGCGGGCACTACGGGAAGGGCCAGGTGCTCCTGCTGGAGAATTCCGGGCTCCTGCTGGTGCTTTCGGAGAAAGGCCAGGCGGTGCTAATGCGGGCGGATCCGAACGCCCACGTCGAACTAGCGTCCCTCGCCGCCCTCGAAGGCAAGACGTGGAACCATCCCGTCGTCGTGGGCAACCGCCTCTATGTGCGCAATTCCCAGGAAGCGGCCTGCTATGAATTGCCGCTGGCCGCGCGCGTCGCCCTGCTCGATTCCACGAAAGCATTGAGTTTCTACACTTATCCGATCTCCATTTTCTCATTGAAGTAGACGAGGGTTTGACCTCGACGTGGACGAGTTCCGCGGCGATGCCCTGCGAGGCGGCGGAAGCAATGGTGGCGAGCACGGAGCCAGCCTGCGGCATCGCCGAAAGACAAAGCGACCCTCGCGCCTACCCTGATTAGGGTATGCCGGACGCTTGCGCTCGCACTGCTTTCCTCGCAACGCGCCGGTTCACTCCGGTGGTGACACCGCGGCGGTGCTATTTCTGCGGCACGAGCCGGTTCGCGCTGAGGCGGCGCCGGACCTCCGCGATGTTCTGGTCGACCGCTTCGAGGTATCGATTCGGCCCGTGGGGATAGGGCCGGGCCAGGAACCGATAGACTGCCTGAAAATCGCTCTCGAGTTTCGGCTGCACAAATTTTTGCCAGAAGATCGGCGTCCGCTCCTTCAGCTCCTGGGCGGAATGGAAGGCCCGGCGTGCGGGGGGCAGGTGGATGTAATCGTCGGACTCCTGGAATTCGCTGAACAGGACGTCGAGTTCGTCCGGGTAATCCGCCGCCGCCATCTGGCCGAGGTAATCCGCCGTCGCCAGGACGCAGCCAATCACCCGTTCCACCGGTTCCCGAAAACGCAGCCGGCTTATTTCCTTCGTCGGGCCGGTGCAATTGATCGCGCCCAACACCGCCTCCACCTCGTAATCGCTGGCGCCAAGCGTCGGCAGGTACGACGCGGCAAAGGAGCAACTCCGCAGCACGTGACAGAAAGTGTACTTGGCGCCCGTGCCCTTGGTGTCGGAGCGGGTCTTGAGGTAACCGGAGTCGTGCAAAAGCACCGAGCAGATCGCCAGTTCGAACTGGCGCGGGTCCACGCGGGGCTCCACCCCGGCGCCATGCCGGCCCTCGAGCAGCAGTACGAGGCAAACCGTGGCCTGCAGCGTATGCTCGAGATCGTGGTAGGCGACGTCGATCGGGTGATAGTCCGGGTGGCGACCGAGGAAAAGGGTTTCGACGTCGCGAAAGATTCGTTCGAGCCAGGCGGGGCTTGCCCCGGGATACATGGCGGCATACTTCGCCTCGACAAACGCCACGACGGCAGGTGCGTCTTTGGTGTCGACGGGTGGAAACATGGCGGGGGCGGGAGGAAGATTCGAGCGCTGGCACCCGAGGCCCTCGGGGCAGCGCGTGCGACGATTAAGAATTTGCGGAATTAGGCAGCAAGCCCAAAGCTCGTGCATCATTACGGCACCATGATAGCGGGGATTACGGGCGGGATGGGGTGTGGCAAATCGACCGTCGCGCGGCTCCTGGAGCAGCGCGGCT
>JBKJRG010000849.1:0-6703 GCA_046594805.1 Opitutaceae bacterium
CGAATCTCTCGCGCAATGCGACCAACTCGACCACGGCGTTGCTCAATCCCGCCTTCGGCAACGGCATTTCCGCCAGCCTGAATCAACCCCTGTTGCGCGACGCCGGCCCCACCGCCGCCCGCGCCAACATCGAACGCACCAAGATCGGCCTCGGCATCGCCTTTATCAATTACAAGAGCCAGGTGCTCGACCTGATCGCGCAGACCGAGAACGCCTATTACAACCTGGTCAACGCCCGCGAAGCCCTGCGCATTCGTCACCTTACCTTTGAGACGGCCAACCGCCTCTACCAGGAAAACGGCACGCGCCGGCAGACCGGCGTCGCGACCGACCTCGACGTGCTGACCTCGGAGGTCGGCGTCGCCAATGCGCGCCGCGCCATCATCCTCGCCGAGGAGTCCGTCCGCAATGCCGAGGAGAATCTGCTCAACTTGATCAACCGACCGGAATTCGACACCCGCCCCGGTCCCGTGAAATTCGAAGACTATAACGACGGCATTCCTAATTTCGCCACCTCCTACAAATCGGCCCGCGATTATTATCCCCAATCCCTGACGGCGGACGAAACGCTCAAGCAGCTGATGATCGACCTAGAGACGGCGCGACGCAACAAGCTCCCCAATCTCAATCTCGACGCTTCGCTCGGCTACACCGCCCGTGCCACCAGTGCCGGCTACGAGCAGGTCATCGCCAATCTGCCGAACGACCACGGCAACAACTGGTCGGTCGCGCTCACCTATTCGATGCCGTGGGGACGCCACGCCGACAAAGCCCGTTATCGCCAGGCCCAGCTCAGCGTCGGCTCGCAGAAGCTCCGCATCGAACAGGCGGAGCAACAGCTCATCGTTCTCGTCCGCCAGTCGGTCCGCAGCATCGAGACGAACATTGCCGCGGTCGAAATCGCGGCGAAGGCCACGGAATTGAGCACGCGCCAGTACGAGCAGCAAAAAGCGCGCTTCGATGCCGGCCTCGCCACCGCTTTCCTGGTATTGCAGACGCAGGATGCCCTCGAGAACGCGCGCTTCCAGGAACTCACCGCGAAGTTGACCCTCCGCCGCGCCGCCACCGAACTGCGCCGGCTCGAGGGAGCCTCCCTGGAGCGTTACCGCGTCCAGCTTCCGCAGTAAGGAGCGCCAATTGTAGGCCAGCTCGCTGACCTGGCTTTTCTTCCCCCCTTGACTGCGCGGACCGGAAATACGGTTCGGGGCATCGCTGCCGGCTCTCCCTTCCACCTTTCCGCGCTCGCTCTCCCACCCGCGACGCACGACCTTGCTGACTGAATTTCGGCCAACGATGCCCACCTCGCTCGTACTGCGCATTGTCCTGTGGACCTGGTTCGGCGCTGCCGTTGCCGCCGGCCACTTTCTGCTGCTCCAACGCCTCCCGGCCTCCGCGGTCCCCCTGATGGTAGTGGGACTGTCCGCCCTCGCAGTCTACGCGTGCTTCCGTTCCTCCGCCCTGCACGCCTTCCTGCTCGCGATGGATCTGCGGGTCTTGGTGCTTTTCCACGCCACCCGGTTCGTGGGGCTTTACTTCCTGGTCCTGCATCAGCGGGGCGAGCTGCCGGCTGCGTTCGCCGTGCCGGCGGGGATTGGCGACATCTTCATCGCCACCATGGCCCTGCCGGTGGCGCTCGCCCCCCTCACGGCAAACCACCGCTTGCGCGCGGTCATGATTTGGAATGTCGCAGGTTTCGTCGATATCCTCCTCGTCATTGCCACCGCCGCCCGGCTCAACCTTGCCGACCCGGCGCAAATGCGCGCGTTCACTCACCTTCCGTTGAGCCTGCTGCCCACCTTCCTTGTGCCGCTCATCATCGCCACGCACGTGTTCTTGTTCGTCCGTCTGGCCCGCGCCCAACCGCCGGCTTGAAGCCTGCCCGGGGCAGTGCTTGGTTCGCGCCGTCGTGAGTCCTTTCCGTCCAGTGCGACCCAGGTCCCGGGGCCAAGCCCACGCGCCGCGACCCCCCTCGGGAAAACGCCAGGCCGGGTTCAGCCTCCTTGAACTGGTCGTGGTGTTTTTCATTCTCAGCGTCCTCGGTGCGGTGGCGGTTCCGTTCCTCAAAAGCGCGAACCTCGAGGCCCGAACCACGGCGGTCGTGAATGATCTGCGCGTCTTCGCCGGCGCGCTGCAGGCCCACGCCCACGATCAGGGCGACTGGCCCTCCGCGGCGGCGGCGGGCGAAGTGCCGGCGGGACTGCAAACCCCCATCGTCGCCGCGAACTGGGCGCGCCCAACTCCCATCGGCGGCCGCTACGCTTGGGCCCCCGCCACGCGGCAGCAGGGAGAGCGCTACCGGGCCGCGATTGTGATCACCAGCGTGGGCGACAACCTGGTCAGCGACGACCGCCGTCAACTGACCGACATCGATCGCCGGCTGGATGACGGCAACCTGACGACCGGCCGCTTTCGGCTGGGCTATCGCGATCAGCCCGTGCTCGTGATCGAACATTGAGCGACGCCATGTTTCACGTCACTACCGCCAGCCTTTCTCCCGACGGCCGCGCCGCCAACCCCACGTTTGGCACGCTCGACCAGGGCCAGCTTTCCGCCACCGAGCTGGTCGCGCTGCTCGAGTCGCTGCGCCGCGTCGATCCCGTCCAGAATCACCATGCTGCTCCCGAAATCGTCGTGGTGGGCCGGGGCGGACGGTTCATCATCCGCACGGGCCAGGGCAAACTTTTCCTCCACGACGCGCGACAGCCGGTCGATGCTTACACCGAGCTCGAGGTGGCGGGGATTATTTCGCAGATGGAGCGGGGCGATTCCGCGGCGCCATCCGCCCTCCCGGAAATCTCCCGCCTCGCGCCGTCGACGCGACCGCCGCACCGCGCCATTGCCGTTGCCATTCTCCTCGGGGGGCTGGCACTCAATGCCTACACGCTCCACTCGGTTTTCCATGTGGACAGCGTCCACGATAAACCCGCGGTCTCCGTCATCACCGACGCCGCGGAATTGACCCGGCGCGGTCCGGAGGTGGTCGGATCGTTCGCCACGGGAGACCAAACCGGCGATCGCATCCTGCGGGTGACGGCCGAGGGCGGGATTACGTTTTCCGAACTCGGGCCCACGATCGGGCAGCCGTCGGACACCGACGCCTACCGGCTCGCGCGGCGTAGCACCAAAATCTGCCTCGCTACCCGGCGCAGCGGCATCGTCGACGTGCTGAACATCGACACGATGGTTTACTACGGCGACACGTACCGACGAAAGTAAGCGCCGGAGGACAAGCCTAGCATTACTCTGTCACCTTCCTCCGCTTTCCCGTGCGGGGTTCAGAAATATTTTAACGTAATACGTGAAAGTAAAGATCCTCGGGGCAAGCCCCGAGGCATTTGACCAAACCGATCATGCACCTTTCGATCCTCTCTGGTAGCTGCGAGCGTGAGCGAGCGGACGAGCCACCACTCGCTCACGCTCGCGGCTACACGCCAACCAAGGCGAAGCAAGCTTCGCGGTATCGGACCCAACGCGAATGAAATCAGAAAAGAAAGCGATCGATGGAGCCGGGGCGCCCCCGCCCCAGGGTTTGATTCCGGTTGTCTGACCGTTGATTTCTTCGCGGCTTCGCGCCTTCGCGTGAGACGAATGCGCCAACTCCGAACTCCAAACTCCGAACACCAAATTCTTAGCCGCGCGCTCCGCGCGCTACAGCTCCAGTGGATCCGCGCGGAATTTTTCGCTGAGCTCAAATAACACCGCCTGCGCTCCCAGCCATTTCCCGTCGGCGCGAATTTCGTTCATCGTCCGGCTGGTATGATTCAGGACCAGGTAGCTCGCCGGCCCGATCTTCATGAACGCGTCGTAAAGCGTGTCGGCTGCATCCGGCACGAACTCGATGTCCCCGTCGGCAAAATCCTGGCCCGCTGCGCGCGCGCGCAAGGGCTCGGCATCGTCCGGCAGGTTGCGCTTGAAGGCGTCGGGCCGCGGGCCGTGGTAAGCGACGACCCCGGCCGTCTTGGCCGGCACCGCCAGGATCGCCCACTCGTCGAAGACGGGCTTCAGGTACGCAATGCGCATCTTGTCATAGCACGTCTGAATATGGCGGCGGGCGGTTTCGAGATCCATCGAGGGCCAGAAAGTTGAAACTGCGCGCCAAGGCAAGCCGCTCGCGCAGGCCGGGAAATTAACCGGAGTTTTATCGCCCCGCCTGGCCGCCCAGCCTCACCACATCGCCGGACGCCAGCGGCGCGCCCTCGCCGCTGAGTTTCGACGCGGAATAAATCACTTTGCCCGCGCGAAGTACATTGATCGCCCGTTTCGCCAGCTCGACTTTCGCCGCGTGGCCTGCACTCGCGAGCGTCAGCCCCTCCTGCCAGGGCACGCGCACAATCGTCCCGGTCGAGGCATCGACAAACGTCACCATCCCCGCCTGCGCCAGTCGCGCGGCCGCATCGATGCCGCCACTGCCGAGATTGCCCGTCGCATTGACCGCGCTGACCGCCAGCTTGCCCGTCGAGCTCACGACCGCGCCGGCCGTTTCTCCCGCCACGATCACCGTCGTCGCCGCCAGCTTCACCGGCACGGTGACGGCCTTGTAGACCAGGCAACCGCCCTGCGTCGCGCACGCGAGCAGCGCAAAGGCGAGCCGAAGGAGCGCGAGGCGGTGCGTGGTTCTCGCGCTCAAGCTTGTCCTCAAACCGACAACCCGCCCGCGATGTAATTTTTCAGATGTTCCGCTTCCGCGCGGTGGCTGTCGGCCATCCAGCGGGTAATGTCGCCGATCGAGATCGTCCCAACCAGGTTGCCGTTCTCGATCACCGGCAGATGGCGGCAGCGCTTCTCGGTAAACAAAACCATCGTGTCTTCCAGCGACGTATCGGGGGAAATCGTGATCACGCCGGCGGTCATCACGTCCGCGACGAGTGCCCGCCTGGGATCCACCCCGGCGCCCACCACCCGGCGCAGCACATCGCGCTCCGTGAAAATTCCCACGAGCCGGCCCGCATCGAGCACCATGACGGAACCGACGCGATGGCGGTTCATTTCAGCGACTGCATCGCTCACCGTCATGGTGGGCGAAACGGCATACACGTGGCGGCCTTTGCGATCCAGGATCGCGGTAATCGGGGTATTCATAGGGGTAACGTCGGGTAACGTTGAAGGGGTGCGGCGAGTGTGAGTCCGCCTGAGGTTCCTGCAATCCGAAAGCCCGGACCGCCGGCGAAATCCCGCCGGCTGCAGCGCACCAGCGCGCTGCATTTACGGATGCCCCTTGCGCACCAACGTCGTCGGAGGTTGTCTCTCCTCGCATGACCGCCGGAAAAACCGTTCTCGTCGTCGTTGGCATTCTTGTCGCCGGGCTCGTGGTCATGGGACTCTGGGCCGCGGGCATCTACAACCGCCTCGTCACCCTGCAACAGGGCACCGACGCCGCTTGGGCCCAGGTCCAGAATGTTTACCAGCGTCGCGCCGATTTGATTCCCAACCTGGTCAACACCGTTTCGGGCGCGGCCAATTTTGAAAAATCCACGCTCGCCGAAGTCGTCGAGGCCCGCGCTTCGGTGGGCCGGGTGAAACTGCCCTCCGGCGGCGCTCCGACCGATCCCCAGCAGCTCGCCCAATTTGAACAGGCCCAGGCCCGGCTCGGCGGAGCGCTTTCCCGTCTGCTCGTGGTGTCCGAGCGTTACCCGGATTTGAAGGCGACGGCCGCGTTTCGCGACCTGCAGGCGCAGCTCGAGGGCACCGAGAACCGCATCACGGTGGAGCGCGGCCGGTTCAACGAGGCGGTCCAAGCCTACAACACCGCGATCAAGCGATTCCCCGCCGCGATTTTTGCCGGCATGTTCGGCCACGCGCCTCGTCCGTATTTCGCGGCCACCCCCGGATCCGACCGGCCCCCGGAGGTGAAATTCGATTTCAACAAAAAAGCCGAGGCGCCGAAATCGCCGTGAGTCTGCTCCGCGGAGCAGGGTTTTGCGAGCGAGTCCCTCACCGGAGCGCCGGCGCCGCGCGGACGGAACTCAAAACTCAAAACCTCAAACCCCCCACCGCGCGCAGCGCCGGTCTGCGGGTGCTCGCCCTCCTCTGGGCCAGCATTCTCGCTCTGTCCGGCGCCGAGGTGATCCCGCGCGCCCCGATCAATCACTTCAACGATTACGCGTTGGTGGTGCGCCGCGAAACCGCCGAGCAGCTCAACGCCGAGCTCGCCCAGTTCGAACGCGACACCTCCAACCAGCTCCTCGTCGCCATCTATCCCCGGATGCAGTCCTCCTCCTCGGTCGAGGATTACGCCGTGCGCGTGGCGCAGGCCTGGCGCGTCGGCCAGCGCGAGCGGAAAAACGGCGCCGTCCTTTTCCTTTTCCAGGAGACCCGCGATATCCGGATCGTCACCGGCTACGGGCTGGAAGGCGCCCTGCCCGACGCAGTTTGCAAGCAGATCATCGAGCACGAGATGATTCCGCGTTTTCGCGCCGGGGATTTTGACGCCGGCCTGACCGCCGGCGTGCGGGCGATGATGGCCGCCGCCCGGGGAGAATATCGCGGCACCGGCCGGACCAATGCCGACGCCACCCGAAAAAGCGGCTCGAGCGGAATGTTCGGCGGGGGGGCCGGGTTTTTCTTCATGCTGATCCTCTTCATCGTGATCAGTCGCTCGGCCTCGCGGCGTCGCGGCACCCTCTATGGCGGACGCGGCCGGCGCGGCATCTGGCTGGGCGGTCCGCCGTTCGGTGGCGGCACCGGGCTGGGCGGCGGTTGGGGT
>JBKJRG010000468.1:0-3822 GCA_046594805.1 Opitutaceae bacterium
TGCGTTCGCTCAACTTAAGTACTGCCGCCGGCGTCGCCTGCTACGAGGCGGTGCGCCAGCTCAGGGCGTAGGGCGGGGCAAAGACCCGCCCTACGCCCTGAGCTGGCGCACCGCCTCGTAGCAGGCGACGCCGGCGGCAGTACTTAAGTTGAGCGAACGCAGCTCCGGGTTGGCGTGCGGTATCTTCACCCGCGAAGCGCTCAATTCCTCGTGGAGCCATTCCGGCGCCCCGGAACCTTCATTGCCGAAGACCAGGCCATCGCCGTCCGCGTAGCGCACGTCCCAGAAACTCCGCTCCGTCTTGGTGGTGAACAGCCACAGTCGCGCCGGGCCAAGTGGGCTGGCCCGAAAAGCGGGCCAGTCCGCGTGCTCGTGGACGTCAAGCGAGCGCCAGTAATCCATGCCGGCTCGCCGCAGATTGCGGTCGTTGATCACGAAACCCAGCGGGTGAATCAGGTGGAGCCGGGAACGCGTCAGCGCGCACATGCGCCCCACGTTCCCCGTGTTCGGGGCGATTTCCGGCTGGAAAAGCACGACGTGCACCATTGCGGCATCCTTTCGGCTCATGCGCCCGAATCAAGTGCATGCTCATGGATTGCCTTTCAGCCCTGCCTCCCCTCCGATTCCCGACGTCCCTCTTTTAGTCGTGCCTCAAGCCAGCGCCAAATCGATCGTCCTCGTCGACGACGAAAAGTCCTATACCGACCTGCTCACCCAGATGCTGGCGGATAACTTGGATTGCCCAGTGCATGCGTTCACGCGTCCGCTCGATGCGCTGCACGCGCTGCCCTCCATCGATCCCGCGGTGATCGTCACGGATTTCCACATGCCACAATTGAGCGGATTCGAATTCATCCGCCGCGCGAACAAGGTCGTCCCCCAAGCTCACTTCGTGCTGATCACCGGCCATAATCTTTCCGAATCCGAAGAGGAGATGGCGCGGTTGAGCGGACTGAAGGGATTTCTCCGGAAGCCCTTCGGCTGGCGAAAACTCGCGGACGAAATCATCCGGGTCTGGCCGCAGAGTTGCATGGCGCCCTCGCATCGGGCGGATGCGACCTCGTTGTAATTGCGGATTTCGGATTGCGGATTGCGGATTGGCCAAACCGGAACCAAATGCCGTCCTGGGGACGCGGCGCCGCGCTTGTCGGTACAGTTTCCGGTTTCTAAAATCCGAAATCCGCAATCCGCAATTCCTAGACGCTCCGGTTCTTCATCGCCTGATCGACTTCACGCAGCTCGGCCTTTTTCTTCAGGTCGTCGCGACGATCGAAAAGTTTTTTGCCGGTGCACAGCGCCACCTCCACCTTTACCAGCGCCTCCTTGAAGTACATCCGCAGCGGCACGAGCGCGCGCCCGCCGCCGGCCTCGAGCACCTGGCGGATTTTCAGGATGTGCCGGCGATGCAACAGCAACTTTCGAATCCGCTTGGCATCGTGATTATGAATGTTGCCAAACGCGTACTGCTCGATGTGCGCATTGTGCAGCCAGATTTCGCCCTTCTCCACCCGGGCAAAGGCATCGTTAATCTGCGCCTTGCCCGCCCGGATCGATTTCACCTCGGTGCCGCGCAGCTGGATGCCGGCCTCGAATCGTTCGTCCACGAAATAGTCCCGCAGCGCTTTCGAGTTGCGGACCTCCGTGTATCGCTTCGAGTCTTTTTTTTGCGCGGCCATGCGGGTGCAGCAGGAGAGTAGATAAAAAAGGCGGCTCCCAATCTGCAACCGCAGAACGGGGCCGCCAGTAATGACTATGCTACTCGGGAGCGGCTTACTCCGCCAGCTCGTGGCTGATCTTGCCCTCGATGATCTCGCGCAGCGCGACGTCCTCGGGGGACAGCTTCTCCAGCGATTCGACCAACGGGCGATTACCCTTTTTCAGCTGCTTCACGCGGCGGGACACCACGTTAATCAGGATATTCGGGTCGTTGACGGATTTCAGGGCGTCCTTGATGTAGTCGTCGCGCATGGCAGGGAGGGTGAAAACCGGTGAATGCACAGCGCGGCTTCCGCTCCGTCAAGGGCGAATTCCCCGCTTGCGTGGGCCCCGTGGCAGCAGGAACTTGCGGGATGCTCATCGCCTGGACCACGGTCGCAAAACGCGACGATGCCGAGCGCCTGGCGGCGGACATCGCCGGGCGGGGCCTCGCCGCCTGCGTGCAGGTCGACGGCCCGATCGCATCGCATTACCGGTGGGAGGGTAAGCCCACGCGCACGGAGGAATTTCGGGTGACGTTCAAGTTGCTCGACCACGACCTGCCCGCCTTGGAGCAACACGTGCTGGCGATCCACCCCTACGATACACCCGAATGGCTGGTGGTTCGCGCCGAGCGCGTCGGCGAAAAGTACTTGTCATGGGCCAGCGCGAACTCTAGCACTCCGCCCCTTTAAGCACTCGGAACCTCCTTTTTTCAAAGCCATGTCACAGCACAAAAGCCTCCAAGGCGTCTCCGGTCTCGTCGTTAAGCGCAACGTCCTGAAGCGCTTTGAGCGCATCGACCTGCTCAAGAAGCGGGGTCAGTGGAAGCCCGGCGATCGGGTGCAGGGCCTGCGCAAGACCAAGCCCGATATTTGAGCGGTCTCTCTTCTTTCCGGCAGGCAGTTTCGACTGCCTGCTTTTTTTTTGCCCGGCCCTGCCCTCCCCCCGCCTCCTTTTCGCCGTCATGTTCGATCTCATCAAGAAACTCGTCGATTTCGTCCTGCACATCGACGTCCACCTCGCGGAGATCGCGCGCGACTACGGCACCTGGACGTATGTGGTGTTGTTTCTCATCATCTTCGCGGAGACCGGGCTCGTCGTAACGCCGATTCTGCCCGGCGACTCGCTCCTCTTCGCGGCCGGCACCCTCTGCGCAGCCAAGGATAGTGCGCTCAACGTGCACGTGATGGCCGCGCTGCTATTCGTGGCGGCCGTGGTGGGCGACACCCTGAACTATTGGATCGGCTCGAAAATCGGCCCGGCGGTGTTCAAACGGGAGGACTCGGTTTTCCTGCGCAAAAAGCATCTCGAGCGGGCCCACGCCTTCTTCGAGAAATATGGCGGCCGCGCCATCATCCTCGCCCGCTTCGTGCCGATCGTCCGGACCTTTGTGCCTTTTGTCGCCGGTGTGGGGCGGATGAACTACTCGCGCTTCCTCGCCTACAACGTCGTGGGCGGCTTCATCTGGATCTATTTCTTCACCTATGCCGGGTTCTGGTTCGGCACCCGCCCGTACGTCCAGAAGAACTTCAAGGTCGTGATTCTCGCGATCATCATCCTCTCCGTGCTGCCAATCGTGTTCGAGGTCTGGCGGGGCTGGCGGGAGAGCAAGAAGGCGAAGGTCCCACTTGGTTAACCATCATTGGATGTGCTTTGATTCTGTCGAGGTGGGGACGGGGCGCCCTCGCCCCGTCGGCATTTCGCTCATCGCTCGCTGCCTCCTCTCCAAAAGTCATTTCGACCATAGTCCTGCCGTTTCCCGCACGACCGCGGCGGGGGCGCCGCGGCCCCGTCGATCCACCGCAATCTGAAAGACTGGTGCGAGCGCCGGGAGTCGAACCCGGATCGACGGCTTCGGAGACCGCTACACTATCCATTGTGCTACGCCCGCAGGGACCAGTCCGCAGATGAAGGGGTTGGCACCGGCCGTCGTCAAGCCCGGGCCGGCAGAAGATCGTTAAAGGCGCCACGGCACCCTCGCCGCGGTGCGCAATTGCAGCTCACTCCCGACGGTCTTTCGTTTTGGCCGCGTAAATGTAGGCCAGCTCGCTTGCGAGCGCGGTTTGGCGCGCGCAAGCGCGCTGACCTACGGTAAAGGCGTTTGAACAGCCAAAACGAAAGACC
>JBKJRG010000652.1:0-2703 GCA_046594805.1 Opitutaceae bacterium
ATTCCGTCGGTCCGGGGCGCGGATCAGGGTTTGAAGTTCACCGATTCGGATCCCGCCGCGCTCGCGGCGGCGGACATCGAACTCTTCTTTCTGGCGCTGCCTCATGGCGCCGCGGCCACCTATGCGAAGGCCCTCGTCGCCGCCGGCAAACGCGTCATCGACCTGAGCGCGGACTTCCGGATCGCTGAGCTGGCCACCTACCAGAAATACTACGGTGAGCACCACGCACCCGAATTGCTGGCGGGCGCGCGTTTCGTGCTGCCCGAACTGACGCCTCCGGCGTGGAAAAAGGAGGCAAAGCTGGTGGCGGCGCCCGGTTGCTACCCCACCAGCATCCTCGTGCCCCTGGTTCCGCTGCTGAAGGCCGGCGTGCTCACGCGCGAACACATTGTCGTCAATTCCTACAGCGGCGTCAGCGGCGCGGGCCGCAAGGTCGAGGAAACCTTCCTCTTCGTGGAACGCGCGGAGAGCGTGAAAGCCTATGGCCTCGTGCAGCACCGGCACCTGGCGGAGGTGGAGGAACAACTCGCGCTTCACACCGGCGCCAAGACCATCATCCAGTTCAATCCGCATCTCGCCCCGATGCGCCGCGGCATCGCCACCACGATCACCGCGCCCGCCGCGCCGGGCGCTTCCCTTGAATCCCTTTATGCGGCATGGAACGCGACGTACGCGAACCGGCCCTTCGTCCAGGTTTTGCCCACCGGCGAGACCCCGGACACCGCGCATACCGTCGGCACCAACCGGATCGACCTGTCGGCCGTCCACGACCCGCGCACCGGCAATTTCGTCATCACCGCCGCGGAGGACAACCTGATGAAAGGCGCCAGCGGCCAGGCCGTGCAGATCATGAATCTGTGGTGCGGGTTCAACGAGACCGACGGTCTTGTTTGATCGCGGATTTCGGATTGCGAACTTCGATCCGCGCGCGGCACGGTTGCGCCTGGTAGGGCGGGCGCTTCCCTGCCCAGAGCGAAGTCGAAGGGCCGCCGAGCCGTCGCGGTGCTCACGCGATATCCGCGACGGCATGACCGACAAGCGGCAGCTAATACTGCCGATCGGCTGACTGCACATCCCAACCCACTCCGGGGTAGGGCTGGCGCTTGCCGCCATGCCGTCGCGGGACACGCGAGGGAATACCCCGCGTTCTCGCTCGAGCGGCAGGGCACTGGGAACGGCCCGGAGGCGGAGGCTCAAACCGCGACGGCATGCCGGCAAGCGGCAGGCCCTACCGGCGAGCCCCGGAGCGCGGTTTGATGTTTTGCAATCCGCAATCCGCAATCCAACCGCAGCGTCAGCTGCGATAGTCCGCATTCTCGCTCACGTACTCGTGCGTGAGGTCGCCGCCCAGCACGGTCGCGGCGGCGGCGCCATTGCCGACGTCGATCTCGAGTTCCACGCATCGCTCGTGGGGCGGAAAATCGATGGGCGCCGCAAACACGCCGTCCTTGGGTGGCGCGCTGGCATAAAGTTCGGCCGAGCGCAGGTGCGCGCCGAGGGCGGTCTCTTTTTCGGGGTTCAACTGGAACACCCCATGCGCGAAAATCTCCACCCCGCCGAGCGTGGCGCGCAGTTTCGACACATCGGTGCCCTGGGCATGCGCCCCGATATGCTTGCCGATCGCCTGGATCAGCCGGCCGACGTTGGGATCGTTGCCCGCCACCGCACATTTGAAGAGGGGCGCGTTCACGATCGCCTTCCCGAGGGCGCGGGCGAGCCCGAGGCTCGCCGCGTTGCGCACCTTCACCCGGATTACATGCCGGACTCCCTCGCCATTGCGCACCACATCCTCGGCGAGATCGCGGCAGACCTGGTGCAGCCCACGCTCGAAGGCCAGGAGGTCGTCGCAGCGCACGCGGCTCGACGACAGCAGGACCACCGTGTCCGAGGTGCTGGTGTCGCTGTCGATGCTGATGGCGTTGAAGCTCGCATCGACCGCGCGGGCGAGGATGGCGCGCAGCTCACGCCGCGGGACCGCGATGTCCGTCAGGAGATAGACCAGCATCGTCGCCAGGTTGGGTTCGATCATCCCGGCACCTTTGGCGATGCCGACCAGGCTGCCGCCGCCGATGGTGGCGCGCCGCACCTTCGGAAAAAGATCGGTCGTGACGATGCCCTCGGCCGCGGGGAGCGCCGAGTCTCCCGTCAGGGCTGCCACGGCCTGCGGCACGGCGCCCACGATGGCGTCGACCGGCAGGGTCCACCCGATCACGCCGGTGGAACTGGGCAGGATCTGGTTCGCCGCCAGGCCGAGCCCGCGCGCCGTTGCCGCGCAGATTTGTTCCGACGCTTCGATCCCGCCGGGGGCGCAGACATTCGAAACCTTGTTGTTGACGATGATCGCCCCGAGCGTGGGTTCGTGCAGGCGTTTCCGGCCAATCAGGATGGGGGCGCCGGGGAACGCGTTCCGGGTGAACATCGCGGCAAAATCCGGCGACGGTTGATCGAGCGCGATCAGGGTGAGCGTCATCCTCGCCGGCTTCGGCGCCTCGCGCGGCGTGAATTCGAATCGCGTCGTGCCTACGCGAAAACCGGCCGGCAGCGCCGACTGGGTGGCAAGCCAGGCGCGATGCGCCGCGCGGTTGGCGAACTGGAGAGCGGTGCTGGGCACGCGAGAGAACTGGGCACGGCGTGGCGCGGAGTGAAGAAGATTTTCGAGCCGGCGGCGTCCATCCCTCACCAAGGGCGCATCTCAGTTTCTGG
>JBKJRG010000737.1:0-2867 GCA_046594805.1 Opitutaceae bacterium
CCGCGACATGCACGCCGCTGGCAAACCGACCTGCGCGATCTGCCATGGCCAGTGGGTGATGGTGAGTGCGGGCATCCTCAAAGGGCGGCGGGCCACCGCGGTCTGGAACATCCATCCCGATCTCGCGAACGCCGGCGCGACGGTGCTGGACGAACCGTGCGTGGTCGACGGCAACCTGATCACCGCGCGTTTCCCGTACGATCTGCCGCGGATGATTCAGGCCTTGGTGAAACAGCTGGTGAGCGCCGCCGCCGGTGGCGCCGGCGCCGGTTTTGGGTCTTGAGTTGAGGGTTTTGGGTTGGGACGGATCGGGGCCTTGCGTAGCCACGAGCGTGAGCGAGTGGAAGGGTTCGAAATCCACTCGCTCACGCTCGTGGCTAGCGTGGCTGACTTCCTGAAGTTGAGCGGACGAAAAAAGGCCAGTGCCCGGTGGCACTGGCCGAATGATGAGATCCGCGTCGCGGACGCGATTGCCTCCTAGACCCGCGCCTGCGCGCCGTTCAGCTTCGGCAACTCGAAGCCGGGGCTGCGCGGATCCGCGAGGAGCGCGTTGGCTTCCTTCGCAAACTCGCCCGTGTGGCGCTCGCTTTTCGGGTCGAAGGTGAGCCACGGGCCGACGACGTACTCGGCGCCGTTCTCCGGCACGCCGACGCCATCGCGCATGATGGCGTGCAGCTTCATGAAGTGCTCATACGCGTCCTTGTTGTCGCCAAAGCGACCGGCCTTGGAATTAAACGGCACCTTCGTGCCGAGCCGGTAGGAATTGTTCATGAGGTGTCCGAGCACCGAGCCGTAGTGGGCGGCCTCCACATTGCCGTTGGCCATCTCGGGCTTGCCGGCGCGGCAGGCCGCGATGAACGCACCCCAGTTGCCGCCGGGCGTCACTTTGCCGGGCGCGATCGTCAGTTTTTCGCCGGTCGTGCTGCCTTTCGCGAAATACTGGTTGCGGACAATCTTCCCGCCGTCCTCGAAGTAGTATTCGTTCTCCACTTGGTGGAGGTAGCCGTCGTAGTTCACGTTGCGGACATTGAAGAACGCCTGTTGCCCGTTAGGGTACTCCGCGAGGGCGAACATGGTGTTGGGCGTTTCGCCCTGGTCGTTCCACTTGAAGCGGCCGCCCATCGCCATGACCCGCGTCGGGCTGGTGAGTTTCGGATCCAGCGCCCAACGCGCGACGTCGAGTTGGTGCGTGCCCTGGTTGTTCATGTCGCCGTTGCCGGTCTTCCAGAACCAGTGCCAGTTATAGTGCACGAGATTCGGGTGGTAATCGGTCACGGCCGGTCCGCGCCAGAGATTCCAGTCGAGATTGGTCGGGGGGGTGGTCGGCGCCTTCAGGCCGATCGTGTCGCGCGGCTTGCAGCAATAGCCGTAGGAAATCTTCAACTTCCCGAACTTGCCGGCTTGGATCGCCTCGTGCAGGCCGGCGATCTTCTCGTCGCTGCGGCGCTGCGTGCCGTGCTGGATGACGATGCCATACCGCTTCTGCGCTTCGACGGCGGCGCGACCCTCGGCGACGTCGTGGCTCATCGGTTTCTCGACGTAGACGTGCTTGCCCGCCTGCGCTCCCCAGATCGTCATGAGCGAGTGCCAGTGGTTGGGAGCCGCGATGGAGATCGCGTCGACGTTCGGGTCTTCGAGCGCGCGCCGCACATCAGCCAGTCCCTTGGCGGCGAATTTGTCGCCGGCCGTCTTCTGCAGGCCCGCCAGCGATTTCTCCAGGACCTTCTGGTCGGGATCGACGAGGTAGGCGATCTCGACGTTCTCTTGCTCGGACCAGCCGGCGATGTGGCTCTTGCCCCGGCCGTTCAGGCCGACGACGGCGATGCGAAGGCGATCATTCGCGCCGATGGTCCGGCCGTAGGATGAAGTGCTGCGGGCGAGCAGGGCCGCGCCGGTCGCCATGGCGGAGGTTTGCAGGAAGGAACGCCGGGTGATGTGGGTCATGGGGAATGGTTTTTTTGGGGCAGGGAAGTGAAAGACGCAAACCGCCGCAGGACGATGCTCTTTTTCCGCGAACCGCCAACGGCGAAGCCGTGCACGGAGTAGCGGAAATTTTCGGGCTACTTGCTCCGCCGCCCCGAGCGCTCGCTCACGCTCGTGGCCATGCGGCGCGGTTGTTTCCAACCGCCGACGCGTCACGTTTCCGCATTGGGGAGCGCCCGAAAAGTTGACATGGGGTGGTCAGGCGGGCGCTGAGCCGCGACCTGACCACCCCATGTCAACTTTTTCAGCCCTCTCGCCCACGTCGCGAATCCCAGGCGTCGAGCCCGCCGGGAGACGATGGGAAAGCGCTGCGGGCGACACTCGCCTTTCAGTTGCGCAGGGGTCGGCTCAATACGTGAACATCCGATCGTGATCGATCGACAGCCGGACGAGCATGTCGGGCGTCGTGAATTCCGCCGGCTTGCCCTTCATATCCGTGTCGGTCACGCCGCGCGCCTTGCTCGAACCGGCCGACAAATAAAACTTCCCGCCACTCTTTACGATGGCGTCGTAATGCTCGCGCAGCTTTCCCGTCCCGAGCCCTGCGAGATGGTCGAGCACGCCGTCGCGGAGCAGTTGCACCGCATCGCCGGCCAGAAACAACGAGACGGAGTGCCCTTCGCCCAGCGCGGTCCTCGCCACAAGGAACGCGAGCGCGGCGCGCGTCGGATTCTCCGGCCCTTGCGTGACGTGAATGAGAATCTGGTAGGGCGTGCCCCTAGCTATCGGCGTTCGCGGCAAATGACGCTTGTCCGGCCGGGGCCCGTGCCATGGTCTTTCGTTTTGGCTGTTCAAACGCCTTTACCGTAGGTCAGCGCGCTTGCGCGCGCCAAACCGCGCTCGCAAGCGAGCTGGCCTACATTTACGCGGCCAAAACGAAAGAC
>JBKJRG010000007.1:0-9267 GCA_046594805.1 Opitutaceae bacterium
GCCACCTTTACCAACCGCTACAATCGTGTGCGCGGGCAGACAGGGCACGGTTCGATTTTTCAGGGGCGCTACAAGGCGTTGCTGGTGCAGGCCGGCACGGCGTTGGGCATGGTGTGCGACTATATCCATCTCAATCCGATGCGGGCGGGGCTCGCGTCCGTCATCCGGTTGGGTGACTGGCGCTGGTCCAGTTACCGCTGGCTGCGGGCGAAGGCTGAGCGCCCGGCGTGGATGCGGCCGGAAACCGCATTGACCGAGGCGGGCGGGTTGGCGGACGGACCGGCCGGGTGGGCCGCCTATGATCGCTATCTCGCGTGGCAGGCGGTGGACGGACCGGCCGGCAAGGGACCGGCCTACGCGTCGCTGAGCCAAGGTTGGGCAATCGGCACCGAGGGCTTCCGCGCGGCATTGATCAAGGACCACGACCTGACGGCATCGGCGCGCGCGTGGGAGACGGGCGGCGCGCGCGAGGTGCGTCGGGTCCGCAGCGAGGAGAGGCTGAAGACGGCATTGCGTGCAGTCGAACAATCGCAGGCGGACCCCGCTGCCGAGCCCAAGGGCGCGCCGTGGAAAGTCGCCGTCGCCGCCTGGATGAAACAAAACACCGAGGCGTCGAACGGCTGGTTGGCGGAACGCCTGGCAATGGGGAGCGCGTCACGCGTAAGCCAAGTCACCGCGATTGTCGGGCGGCAGTCGGACTCGAACGCCGCGCACATCTTGCGGCGGTTGAGTGATATATTAGCAACCTGACCCCATCCACATCCGCGACCGAGTTCATTCGCGAACTGCATCAGCGATTTTACGCACAGCTTCCCGAGGCCATGCGCGTGGTCACCACTTCGAAAAGCGAAAAAACACCGCTCATTCCCGGCGAGCTGCGGGACCGCGACGTGGAGGTTGGGACACACAGTGGACCGCCCCATGAACTTGTCCCGCAGCTGCTCAGCCATTTTCAATGGCGCTACGAGTCGGCGGATTTTTCACGCATCCAGCGCATTATCGCCATCGGCGCGAGCCATCACCGCCTCGCGTGGATCCACCCCTTCCGCGACGGCAACGGACGCGTCGTGCGGCTTTTTTCGGACGCCGTGATCCGGCAACTCGGCATCGACGGCGGGGGGCTGTGGTCGCTGTCGCGCGGCTTCGCGCGGAATCGGACCGAATACTACGAGCGTTTGTCCAACGCGGATCAGGAGCGCAGCAGTTCGAGCGCAGACGACGGCCGAGGCCATCTCAGCGAGCGCGCGCTCTGGGATTTCTGCGAGTTCACGCTGCGCGTGATGGCCGACCAGATCGCGTTCATGGAGCAATTGCTCGACCTCGACGACCTCGAGCGGCGCATCGAGCACTACGTCCGCGTCGTAGACGCTCAGGTCGCTCCCAAAGCCGACCGCGTTTTTCTTCTCCTACGTGAGGCGCTGTTTCGCGGTGAATTTCCCCGCGGCGAAGCCGCGCGTATCGTTGGAGCCAGCGACCGCACCGGCCGTTCCGTGCTGACGCTCGCGATTGACGCAGGACTACTGGTGTCCGGCACGCCCAAAGCCCCGGTGCGTCTCGGGCTGCCGGCGAAAGTGCACGAGACCTATTTCCCGCAGCTCTTCCCAGTCCATCAGGTGACGGGAGCCGCCTAGCCAGCGTTCGCGGCTCGCAACGTGACCCGTCAGGCGAGCCCGATCCTCGAAACAGTTCAGCTCGACTCATCACATCGGGTTGAGGTTGTCCTGTCAGGTGGCGTCGTCGTAGCAGGCGGTGTCGGCGGGCCCGCCGGATCGTTTGGGACCGAAACCTTGAACGCGCGATAGGCTGTCTGGCGCAGCGCCGCATCACAGGCGCCATATTCATCCACCAACGAGATGATGAGATCGACCTGTTCCTTGGAGCGAAACGGCAGGGAATAAACCCGCTCGAGCTCTGCGGGCTCGAGAAAACGCTCGAGGTAATCGTAGGCATCACGGCCCGCTTGAATCACGACCTGAGTCAGCAAGATGTTCCACCACGTCTTCGCGCCGATCGCATACAGCGTTCGTCGGGTTTCCAGGTAATTGGCCAACGCCTCGGGATTGTGGTGGCGCAGCTGGGTTACGAACCAAGTTTGGAAGGTCCGCGCTTTCTCCCGGTATTCCCGCAGGAATGATTCGAGGTCCAACGCGTCCCCGAGGGAATCGAGATATTGCCGGGCGAGCGGTGTCCACTCGCCGAACCGTGACAGATCTTTCTTGGAAATCAGAAAACGCGCCTGGTCGCCCTTCGTTGCATCAGTGCGAAATTGCCAGTTCGGACTAATGTAGAACACGTGGAAAAGACACACGCGGAGCCCTTGCAGGAAGCGATGCGCGGGATCGTTGCCGAATGCGGCGGTGCGCTCCGGGTATCCGGGAATGGTGACTTTACTGGAGATTCGGCGCGAGTGGTCGACGAGCGCGAGCGCCGCCTGCGTCGCGGCGAACAGGTTCTTTTCCAAATCGAGCTTCACCTCGTCGATCGCGATCTGTTTTTTCCGCGCAGGTAGTGCACGCTCGCGATACAGGACTTGGAAGCGCCCGATGGCGGCGATCAGGTCCCGCACACAAAGATCGAACAAGGCGAAAGAACGCGTGAGGCACTCGATAAAATCGAAGAGTTCGTGCGCGGAATGTCTTTCGAGCAAATCCCAGACCTGGCGAAAATCCGCGAAGTAGGCTTTTTCCAGCCGCTCGCGATCCCAGGGCGGCGGCCCGAGAATCTGCTCGGCGGTCGGCTGATGCTTTTTCCAATCCGCCATGAGGGCGAGCGCTTGTCGCAGGTTGGTCATGGCTGACCGTTGACACAAGCAGGCCTCCGTTGCCAACCCCGTCGGCGACAGGCTTGAGCGGCGGCGCGACCGGCGACACGTTTTTCGCCGTGAACGCTCCGCGCTCGCCCCTGCAGGTGATGATCAAGCCGCATTCAGTGCCGCTGGTCTACGCCCACGAGCGAGCGGCCAATACGCTATGGTGCTGCGGTGGCACCGCGCTGTTGTGGCAGTCGCTCGAAGGAAAATTCGTCGTGAGCGCGGCTCATGTCTGGCGGGGGCTGGTGCAACAACGTGACCAGCTCCGGGGGCGCATGAGCATTTTCATTGGCCTCGCGCCGAAGGTCGTGTCCCTGTTGGAGGCGGAGCCGATCAGCATTGATGATGACCTCGACATGGTGGTCTTGCGTGCTCCACCGGAGACCGACGAGCGGCTGGGGAAAAAAGCCTTTTATCAAACGCGCACATGGCCGCTGGCGCCGGCAGTCGACGGCGAGACGCTGGGCGTCCTGGGTTTCCCCGGCGAAGTCCGCCGGTCGCGACAGTTCACCGTCGAAACGGAATCGTTATACTACGAGAACACCTGCGCGGTGTCGTCGCGCGGCACCAACCTGCTGATCGGCGCGTTTGCCGCGGAGCCCCCAGTATCGGTCATGCATATCGACCACCCGGTGAGTCCGATCACGGATTTTGGCGGCATCAGTGGCGCGCCGGTGTTTGCCCTGCGCGACGGCAACCCCACCTGGGTGGGCGTCGTCAAACGCGGGGCCGCCGGCCAGGGCATCGCCGCCGGCTTGCAAGCGACACCATGTCATTTCGTGCAAGCCGACGGTACATTCCAGTCAACGTAGGGCTTCGGCCCCCCGCTGGAGGGCCTGGATGGGGTCAAGGGCCTGGATGGGGTCAGGTTGCTAATCTATCACTTGACGTAACCGCTCGCGCGCCCTTCTCTCGTTACCATGCCGCGCAAACTGCGACTCGAGTTTCCCGGGGCCTGTTACCATGTCATTAACCGGGGCAACCGCCGCGTCGGGCCGTTCGGCGGCGCGAAGACCCGCGACGCGTTCGAGCGCTGCCTATTCGAAGCCTGCGTCCGCTCGCAGTGGGTGCTCCACGCCTACGTGATCATGGGGAACCATTTTCACCTGGCGCTGGAGACGCCGGACGGGAACCTCGCGGCAGGGATGCAGTGGCTGCAGGCCACGTTTACCAACCGCTACAATCGCAGGCGCGGGCAGGCGGGCCACGGGTCGATTTTTCAGGGGCGCTACAAGGCGTTGCTGGTGCAGGCCGGCACGGCGTTGGGCGTGGTGTGCGACTACATCCACCTCAATCCGGTGCGGGCGGGGCTCGCGTCCGTCGGCCGGATGGGCGACTGGCGCTGGTCCAGTTACCGCTGGCTGCGGGCAAAGGCGGAGCGCCCGGCGTGGCTGCGGCCGGAAACCGCATTGACCGAGGCGGGCGGGTTGGCGGACGGACCGGCCGGGTGGGCCGCCTATGATCGCTATCTGGCGTGGCAGGCGGTGGACGGACCGGCCGGCAAGGGACCGGCCTACGCGTCGCTGAGCCAAGGTTGGGCCATCGGCACCGAGGGCTTCAGCGCGGCATTGATCAAGGACCACGACCTGACGGCATCGGCGCGCGCGTGGGAGACGGGCGGCGCGCGCGAGGTGCGTCGGGTCCGCAGCGAGGAGAGGCTGAAGGCGGCATTGCGTGCAGTTGGACAATTGCAGGCGGACCCCGCTGCCGAGCCCAAGGGCGCGCCGTGGAAAGTCGCCGTCGCCGCCTGGATGAAACAAAACACCCAGGCGTCGAACGGCTGGTTGGCGGAACGCCTGGCGATGGGGAGCGCGTCACGCGTGAGCCAGGTCACCGCGATCGTCGGGCGGCAGCCGGACTCGGACGCCGCGCACATCTTGCGGCGGTTGAGTGATATATTAGCAACCTGACTCCATCCACACCGACCCAGGATCTACTCATCCTGCTCGCGTGAGGTTCCGCGATTGCCGCCCGTCCGGTTTGTCGTTCAGGCGGGGAATTTCCCTTTGACCCGTTCTGCAAGTTCGCCAGCGCCGGCGTAGCCGAGGCGGCTGAGCTCGTTGCAAACGCGCAGCAAGCCAACCTGCAGGCCGGACTGCGCCGGCATGCGCTCGATCATCTCGGCAATCTGTTGCCGGGTTTCGTGGAGCACGGTGAAATGCGGGAGCAGCCAGTCGAGAAACCGGACCACGCGGTCGGCGTGCTCCTCGGGGAGCTTCGTTTTCTTCGCCATCTGCCAAAAAACGGCGCCGTGGTCCGGATCCTTGAAATGAAGATCATTCGCGAAGGCGAACATCTCGTCCGTGACCTCGAGCAACGCGAAGACCCACTCGGTCATTTCCGCCGCTTCCGCCGGCTCCAACGGCAACGGACGACCGCGCACGCGATCCTGCCAATAGGGCTTGATCCAGGCGTGCCACGCTCGCAACCGGTCATCGGCCGAAGCCTCATGCAAATACCGCCCGATCGACTCGGCCCAATGCGCGCGAAAATCGACCGGCATGGTGCGCAGAAAATCGTCCAGCCAACCCGTGCCGCGCACGTCCCAGAGTGGGGAGTGCACGATGATCGCCACGAATGCACAGAAACGATGGGCCAGCTTCTTTTCTTCCTTCGCGAAATGGTTGAACTCGGCCTGAAACACGGGCGGCAGCTCGAGAATGAGGTCGCGATTGAGCCGGCCATAACTCAGGAAGGGTTGCCACAGGCAATAGGCGCGATCCCCGTACCGCGCGAAGCTCATGCGCTCGAAAATGTGCCCGCGAGTCCACGCCGGTGCGATGAATCGGACGAAGCCGAGGTGCTGGGCAAGGATTGCCATGCCGAGGTCGGCGACGTGCGATTTCTGATCGGAAATCTCGTCGAAAAACGGCACGAGCGGTTTCGGCCATTCCCCCGACGACAGTTTCGGGTCCGGGCGAATCTTGTCCGTGTAGCGCAGCCAGAATTCGACGAGGCGGCCGGCCGGGTGGTTGATCGCACGCGAGGTCCAATTGGCCTTCGCTGGTGGTTCATCGCTGGCGGAAGGCCGCGGCGCCAGCCGACGCCAGATTCGGCACGACAATTCCAGCATGCGGGCGAGCAGTTCCGAATTGGCCTCTGCGGTATCGGCGGGGTCGTCATCAAAGATCAGTCGCGCGATGCCCCCGAATTCCTCGATCTCGTCCACTTGGGCGAGCAGCTCGGTGACCAGCCAGATTTTCAGTTCCGGCTTCAGCTCTTTCCATTCGAGGTGCCAGAACAGTCGCCGGCTGACGACGTGATCGAAGGCTTTCTTCTTGGCGAGCGCGTGCCAGAGCTGGGCACCCCACTCGGGGTTGGTGCGAGCGGCCGACGCGGCCATGGCGGCCAGCTGCTCGGCAGTTTCTCCGCCGATCCGCGCGGTATCCTTGAACGTCAGCAGGTAGTCGATCTGCGCGTCCGGTGCCTGCGCCAGCAGCTCGCTGACCGTTTTGGGGGAACGATCCCGCAACTCCGGATCGTTGTCCCCGCTCATCCAGAAGTGCACGTCGAGATGCTTGTGCTGCGCGGCCGCGAACTTGGGGGAGCGCGCGCGCAGGCGCGCGAACGCTTCGTTCGCGGGGACGTCGTCCAGGCGGTCGTGCGCCAGGAACCAAACGAGTTTGTCGATTTCGTTTTGGCGGAACGAACGCAGCTTTTCCGGATCGAGTTCGACGTCCTGCAGCCAGCTGGCCGGCGGTCCCGCCTCGATTCGCGTCCACAGCTGGCGTCTCTCGTCCTCGTTCACCCCGGGATAGGCGGCTTTCAGCAGGTGATAAACTTCATGGGCCGCTCCCAGCACCTCGGGATAGAGCAGGCTCGCCTGGCATACCACGCCGACCTTCTCCGCCAAGGACATCGCGGGGAGCAAGGCGAGCGTGTGAAGGCCGAAGCGGACCAGAATCGGATTCGAGTCCTTGAGCCAGACCTCGGCCTTGCCCCGCAGGAGCGCGGCTTCCGGAAGCGCGAGCCACGCGGCGATGACATCAGAGAAAAAATCCAGCAGCACCTCGGCGTCATCGCGATCGCCGCGGCCGGCTCGCTCGTCGATGCGCGCCCGGGTGTCGAGGATGGGATTACTCCGCGCATTCGCGAGGTCGTTGACCACGCACAGCCGATGAGCATCCACGAGACCGCGCTCGAGGATCGCGAGTAGCGGTTGGGCCAGTTTGGGCAGCTCCGGCACGAAGAATTCGGTCCAGCTTCGCGTCAGCTCGTTCGCATCGCCCCGCAATCTGAGCCGGGGCGCGGCTTTCTTGCGGGGACTCACTTCCTGATAATTCCACTCCTCGTCCAAGGTGGGGAGCGGGGCCGCGAGCACGCTGAAGAGGAAGAGTGCCGGTTCCCACTCGCCAGCCTTCGCGATCTTGCCCAACAAGTAGGCCAGCAAGTCCACGCGGACGGCGTGCCGCGCCACGTCGGAAATGACCGACAGCCACCGGCGAGGCCCGGGCTTCGCGAAATCGATCTCGTCCGAGATCCAAAGCTCATGGGCCGCCGGCCACCACGCTCCGTCTCCCAGTCGCCCGGCGTTCTCCATCAGGAGCCACAACCCGCGGCCCGTCTCGTCATGTACCAGCTTGCGACAAACCCAATTGGCCAGCGTCCGCTGGGCGGCGTCCTCCTTCGCCGGACCGGCGTCAAGCAATCCGCGGAGGAGAGTCTGATCGTGCAGCCACTCGATCCAACGGAAGTGCGCCGCGTGTTTGGCGAAATAGAGCGCGCCTTCTTCGTTCTTGAGACAGTGCCGCAGGAAATCGGTCTGGCTCCGGTCCGGCTCTTGCCCCTCGGGCGCGGTGAGGATCGCCCGCATCGCCGCTTCGCGTTCCAGCGGCTGCATGGCGGCGATTTCGACCCACCGTTTCACGCCCTGTTCGAGGGCGGCGTGCGCACCGGGAGCGGGCCGTCGCGGATAAGGTACGGCCGTGACGCCGAGCGGCTTCCAGTGGGCGGCGTCGCTCTCCGCGGTGAGGGCGAATCGCGGTTGGGTGCCGCGCACCGACATGCCCCGCGCCAGGTAGGTAACCGGCAGGTCGCCGTGACGATACCCGATGAAAAGGACGGTGTAGCTGGTGAAGAGCGCCTGGAGGAAGGTCCGAGCCCAGCCCTCGGAGAGGTAGGCGCGACCAAAGTCGTCGTCGGTCAGCACCATGTTTTCCGGCTCGTCGGTGGCCTCGCCGTGCAGGTGGACGATGCCCCGAAAATTATTCCCCAGGGGAAGCGCCGGAGCGAAATAGTGCTTCAGCGCGAGCTGCAGCTCGCGGGCGGCCGTGCTGAAATGCGGGTCGAAATTCGTGGTGACGAGGCGGATTTCTTCCGGGCGCCGAAACAACCGCAGGATGAGCCGGTGGATATCACGGGGTCGCGACCCCGGAACTAGAATTCGATCCCGGCACTCGCGATGCACATCGAGCCCCGCATCGCGCAGGCGGCCCAACGTCACATCCAGCGAGCGTTCGTCGACCTCGATTTTCGTCCCCGCCGCGATGGAACGCACCAACTCCGGAAAACTCGGCAGGTTCGAGGGCGGCCCCATCGACACGCCAGCACCTGCAAAGACGACCAGTCCGCCGGCCTGTTGGGCGGACACGAGCGCGTCGGGAATGTCGATTGGATCGGCGAACATGCGGCTGGCAACGGCAAATGTGACGGCGAATCCGTCGCGAATGAAGCAAATGAAGCGTAATGATGCAGCGTGGCTGGCTTGAAGCCGTCCGATTCGCGGCTAAGCTTTGACTCAGATCACCGGCGCTTCGAGAGAAAATCCCAGTGAAGTGGAGCGATTAGCTTCAAACTTTCCTAGGTTTTGAAATCGCCGGGCACCTGTCCCGAAAACCGACGCTGCACACGACACCGTTGCCGGAAAGCATCGGGAAGTTCGCCCGGACAATCGGACAATGGTCTTTCCATTCAGGAAAGAGCAAGTGGAGCAAGCTGGGAGGGGCGCCACGGCACGTCCGAATCCGAACTCACTTGCTCCGCCCTCCGCACGCGTAACGTCTCAGTCGGCCCTGGTAAGGCTAAACGCTGGCTTCGGTCGCTGGCTTGCTCTGCTTTCTTCGGAGCGCCGCCACAAGCGCGCAGCCATTTGTTTTTCGATCCGAACTTTCGCCGAGCGATTAACACTCGGCGGAAGTTTTGTTTGATGACAACATTCTGGCGGGCGGTCGCGGCAGGCCTGGTTTGCCCGGCCGCCCACGAAACGAATCCGGCCAGCCACAATGCCAGTAAAATGAGCCGGTGACGGAGGCGGGTGGCTCGGAATAAATCAGTTTCGATTCAGCGTTTCGTCGAGGTTCAGCAGCAGGTTCGCGACCATCGTCCACGCGGCGAACTCGATCACCGGGAGGCTGGCGTTGGCCTGGGAGTGGCCGTTGGCCAGCACCTGCTGCGCGGCCGCGGGGTGCCGGGCGTAGTGCGCGCGATGCGTCGCCAGCGCGTCCGCCAGCAGCGCACTC
>JBKJRG010000097.1:0-2783 GCA_046594805.1 Opitutaceae bacterium
GCGCGAACACGTAAGTGCGCACCGAAGTGGGGGAGCGCATGTTGAGCGCGTGCGCAATCCAGCGATGCGGGGCTCGGGCTCGAAGCCGGCCGTTGGGGCGTCTCCCGCGCAGGTGAAAGTGATTCAGGTTCAGGGCATGCGCGTGCACGCGCCAGGCGAAGCGAAACGCCGCTTCCTCCAGCACCCGCGTGAACGCCTGCGCCGCGCCGACGGAGCCCAACCCGGCCTGACGATCATTGCCTCGGTCGAGCACGTGATGCCGCGCACCAGGGAATTCAAGGCGCAGCGCCCGGGCCCTGCTGCACGAAGACGCGAGCGCGAGCAGCGCGCCCGTCCGCGAAACCCCGCATTTTGGTGTAAAAAATCAACTGGTAGCGCCCTGTCCCGGTGGGGTTCGCTAGAAGCTAATTTTCTCGCGGCAGCCAGCCTCCAATTAACTTGTAGTGGCCCGACCCCGTTAGAATCGTCGCTTCTTGCCTAAATCGGGCATCCAAGAGTGTCCATGAAACGTATGGTAAGTGCGTGAATACTAGTTCCTTTTTTGCCGCTTCCTGCTTCGGTTCCCGTCGGCCCTGAAACTGAATTCTTCCTGCGCGCCCCAGCATTGTGACGAAGCGGTTTCAACAGTCCGTTGCGGTTTTTCTGGCGCTTTGTTTTGCCCTGGCGGGGGCAGTCGGAACCAGCCCGGTGCTCCACCAAATGGTCGAGCACGGCGGGCGCGGCACGGCGCACACGCATTTTGGCACGGGCACCAGAAATATGGCAGCTGGTCACGAGCACCGGCGCGGTGATGACGTCGAGCATCTCCATCCGCATGCCGCAGGATTTTCTGAGTCAAAAGAACGATTCGCGCACAGCTACCAGCCTTTTGGACTCCCGAAGATTTCGCTGCGGGAAGTCTGGCACGCGCTTGAACATTTTTTCGAGGAGCGTGCTTCTTCCGAGCGGCCTGCGGGCGAGGAGCCGGGACATGAGCATCGTAGTTTGCCTGAAATGCTGGTCAATGGCTTGGTTGACCAGCATGTCGAGGTCCCGCTGGTTTCGTTCGTCGCGGTGGCGCGCGTTTCCCCGGAGTTCCCGGCGAACACGATACGGGTGGTGCGGGAATGGAACGCACAAACCGCGAGCCGTGGTCCGCCCGTGGTGCGGAGCTGATTCGCTCTCTCGTTCATCCCGAGTCCTCGTGCTCGGTTGAAACGCTTTCCCCCCGGCATCGTCACGGGTGCGTGAGCGGCGGCGAGGGCGACGTGCTCCGGAAGTCCATCAATCAGTCGGGCGGCCATGCGCCGCTCTGACTTGGCGCTGCGCGGAAATCACCCGATCGATCTCTCCCGCACGCGGCCGTCGCGCGCTGGCCACGCCCAGGCGCGGCCCCTCTAACCCATTATCGCACCCAACTATTTTCTCTCATGCAGACCAATCTCACCGCCTGCTCTTCCCGTCCTCGTGACGGGACTACGCGGCTGATACATTTCAAAACCATCGGACTCCTTCTCGTGCTCCTTTCCGACGCGCTTCACGCGCAAGCAACGAAACCAATTGCAAATCTTCCGGCCACTGAATCTTCAGCGGGGCCGGATCCCAGCGCGGCGATCCGCCTGTCCGCGGTGGTGGTCACGACCGAGCGAAGCGATTCCCTCGTCGGCATCGCCGGCTCCGCCTCGCAAGGCTACATCGGCGCGGAGCAGCTGAAGCATCGCCCCATCGTCCGGGCCGGCGAAGTGTTGGAGACCGTGCCCGGCTTGATTGTGAGCCAGCACAGCGGCGAAGGTAAGGCCAACCAGTATTACCTCCGCGGCTTCAATCTCGACCACGGCACCGATTTCCTCACCGAGGTTGAGGGTATGCCGGTGAACCTCGTCACCCACGCGCACGGGCAAGGGTGGTCCGACACCGGCTTTTTGATTCCGGAACTGGTTCGCACCATCCGCTACCAGAAGGGCGTCTACTTTGCGGAAAATGGCGATCTCTCCAGTGCCGGCGCCGCGAACATCCAATATTTTAATACGCTACCGCAAAGTTTCGCGCAGTTCGAGACCGGGAGTTTCGACTACCATCGGACGCTCCTGGCCGCCTCCACCACGCTGGCCAGTGGCAACCTGCTCTACGCCGTCGAAGCCAACTACAACAACGGCCCGTTCCAGCGCGGAGATCATTACCGGAAAGGCAACGCCGTGTTTCGCTACAGCCAGGAGCGGAGGGGTGACGGCTGGAGTGTGACGCTCATGGGTTATAAGGCAAAGTGGGACGCGACGGATCAGATTCCCCTGCGCGCGGTGGTTGCAGGCTCCCTTGACCGCTTCGGCCTGATCGATGCGAGCGATGGCGGCGACAGCGAGCGTTATAGCTTCACCGGCGAGTGGCACCGGCAAAATGCCACGAGCGCGACCAAGGTGACCGCCTACGGATTCTACTACCGCATGGATTTGTATTCCAACTTCACTTACTTCCTGTCCGACCCCGTTCGCGGCGATCAATTCGAACAGCCGGACCAACGCTTTGTCGCCGGATTCAAGGCGAGTCACAGCTTCGTGCACCGCCTCGGCGAGACGGAAACCACGACCACCTTTGGTCTGCAAAACCGCACCGACTTCATCTCGAACGGACTGTTTCTCACTCAGAGGCGCGAGCGTCACGCCACGGTGCGCGAGGATGATTCCGCACAAATCAGCCTCAGCCCCTACGCTGAAAACAAAACCAAGTGGAACGAGTGGCTCCGCAGCACCGTTGGCCTCCGCTTCGAGGCTTTTCAGTTCGATGTGAACAGCGATTTACCCGGAAAT
>JBKJRG010000100.1:0-5299 GCA_046594805.1 Opitutaceae bacterium
TCCCCTCGCTCCAGCTTCGAATACAACGCCTGCTGCGCGGCCCAGTCGTCCGGGTGGGTGATTTGCCGGAAGACATTCGGATCGAGCATCTGTTCGCGCGTCAGCCCCAGGATGGCCAGGTGCGCCTCGTTGGTCAGCCGGCGCCGCGTGCCGTCGGCCCCGACCCACCGCCAGGAAAGCCCGATGGGCGCACTTTCGAAGATGAAGCGGAATTCCGCCTCCTTTTGCGACACCTCGTGCTGGATGCGTTTGCGCTCGGTGATGTCGAGCTGCAGCACCATGAAGCCCGTGATCTTCCCGTCCGGCTCCTTGATGGGCTGGACGTCCACTTCCACCCAGCGCGGCTGGCCGTTCTGGGTGTAATTCAGGATTTCGCCCTTGAAGCCCTCCCCCCGCTCACCGGCGGCATCAATCGCCGCCAATGTCGCCTGGTCCGTCTCGGGACCATGGAGGATATCGCTCCGCCGCCGGCCCCGCACTTCCTCGAAGCGATAGCCGAAAAAACGGACAAAGCTCTCGTTGACCCACTCAATGCGCCCGTCGGCATCGGTGAGCATCACCGCACTTGCGGTGTGGCTCGCCACCATGGCCAGGCGGCGCGCCTCGGCCTCCACCCGTCGCGTGCTCGCGGTCATCTCCGCCGCGATTTGGAGCGCCTGCCGCCGCTTGTTCACCAGTGCCCAGGTAAATCCCGACCCGAAAAAACTGAGCAACGCACCCGCCGCCAGGACGAACCACCCCAGCGCCTGGTGGCCGCGCTCGTCGAACAACGGCCCGGTGCGCAGGCGCAAGTACCAGGTGCGTCCATACACCGCCACCGGCAGTGAGGCGGTGAAAGCGGATCGACGCTGGACGGCCACGCCGGCGAGATGGGCATCGTCCAATTCGAGGCGCCCGTCCGCATCGAAGAGCAGCGTGTCCTTCGTGCCGTCCGGGCCGTCGAAGGCCTCGAAGTCGAGCTGCCGCTCCGCGGCCGCGGCCACGCCACGGAGCAGTTGATCCACCCGCACCGATGCGTACACCCACCCCCGCAGCGTCTGCTCGCGGACCCGCGCATCGGTCAGCGGGACCCCGCTCGCGTACACCGGCAAAAACAGCAGGCAGCCCGGTGCCCGGCTCGTGCCTTCAATCAGGCTGATCCGACGCGTGATGATCGGCGCCCCGGTACGCATGGCCTGATCCGCGGCAGCGCGACGCGTCGTGCCCGACCCAATGTCCTTCCCCAGCGCCCGGGCATTGCGCCCCACGGGCTCGATCTGGGTCACCAGGTAAACCTGCGGATCAGTGCCGTCCCGCTCGGCCGTGAAGTCCGGCCGCCCGGCCGCGCGCTGCCGCGCTTCCATCGCGTCGAGCTCGGCCCGCGGGACGCGCTGGGCGTAACCGAGCCCGACCACGCCTTGATCGAAGAAAGGCGAAACGGATTCGACGAAACGGCTCCATTGCGCCTGCGTCGGCTCGCCGGTGGCCTCCACCAAGGCCCGGCTGGCGTAGAGAGCCTGCTCCGCCGCCTGGAAGCGCGCGTCGATGGCGACCAGCACGCGCTCCTTCAGCCGCTCGAAACGCGCCGCATCCTGCTGCTGCAGGGCCAGCCGGACTGTGAGCCAGCTGGCGACCGCCAGAATGAGCCCGGCCAGAAGTACCAGCCAGGGCAGGAACTGGCTTTTGTTAAGGCGGGGCGATGTCGGGGTGGCCTCTCCGGGCATCGGAGTCACCAAAACGAAAATACGCACCGTGGCGAAACTTTTGCGTGCGCGGCTCCTGCGACCGGCGCAACTCCGGGCTGGCGGTGGGTTCCTCAAGGCGTCCGACGAGCGTTCCTACGGAGGGGCGCTTTCCCAAGCGCCCTTTTGTGGCGACGGTCATCCGGCGGTTGGGAAACCGCCGCTCCTCGGGCCCGCGTTTCAATCACAAATGTCGCGCGAGCCAGGCCGCCGCCGTCCCGCGCGCCGGCACATTCAACAGCGCGCGCAAACGCGCCGCCTGTTGCGTGGTCGCCGCCCGCCGCGCCGGCTCGTGCACGCAGGCCTGCAACTCCGTCGCCAGCGCCGCCGGTGTGGCCTCCTGCTGGATGTACTCGGGATACATCGGTTCGCCGAGCAGCAGGTTCGCAATCCCCAGATACTCCACCTTCACCAGCATCCGGCCCATGAGGTACGTGAGGGGATTCGCCCGGTAGGCAATTGCGCCGGGAATTCCCGCCAGGGCGCAGTGCATCGACATCGTGCCACTGGAAGTCAGAACGGCCGACGCCGCCACGGGTGGAGACGTCGGGGCGCCGGCCTCCCCTGACCGGGCTGCTGCCGGCCGCCGCTCCCCCATGGACAGGAGCTGGACGTTGGCGGGCGGCTGGGCGGCCGCGAGCACCGCGCGAATGTCCGGGCTGGGATAAAGCACGACGGCCGGCCTTTCCCCGAACGCGTGAAAGCCACGGAGCAGGACCGGGAAAATCCGGCGCACCGCCTGTTGACGACTGCCGGGCAGCAGCAGGATCGGCCCCGCCGGATCATGGCGAACTGGCGAGTGATAATCAACGGCCACAAAGGGATGGCCGACAAACTCCACCGGCAGCGTGGTGTCCGCGTAGTGCTTCGGCTCGAAGGGAAAAATCACGGCCATGCCGTCGAGGTGGCGCGCCATCGCGAAACGCCGCCCCGCCTTCCACGCCCAGATTTGCGGTGAGATATAATAGAGCACCTTGATTTTCCCGCCGCCTTTGACGGAAAGGCCGCGGTCATGCAGCGCCGCCGCGAGCCGCAAATTGAGGCCGGGGTAATCGACCAGACACACCACGCGCGGGCGGTGTTCGGCAATCCAGCGCAGGATCGCCGCGAACAACGCCCGAAAGAAGCGATAGTTCTTCAGCACCTCCACCAAACCCACCACCGACGAGGCCGTCAGATCATGCAGCAACTGCGCGCCCGCTGCCGCCAATTGCGTCCCCCCCAGCGCCGCGATGGCGAGTCCCGGCTGCGTTGCCCGTAATTCCCGGACCATGCGCGCCGCATGCTCGTCGCCCGAATGCTCGCCCGCCACCACCAGGACATCGACCCGGCCGCCGACCGGCGGCGGCAATCGAAAAAGCAGGGGCTCGGGCATGTTCTGCCCCAGAGAGACACAGTGCGGCGCAGTCGCAACCAAAACGGACGCGGTAGCCACAGCGTCCCTTCCGTCCTTTTCGTCCCTTCCCCCCAGGCGCCAGCTTGTCACCCGGCCTTGCGAATCTGCTCCGTGATCGTGATCGCCACCTCCAGCGCGCTCTTGCCCAAGGCCGCCCCCACCTTCGGTTGTTTGGCTTTCGTCACGCTCTCGACAAAATGCGCCAGCTCGAGCGCCAGCGGCTCGCCTTTCTCGATCGGGATCTCCCGCACCGGGATGGCGCTGAGATCGCCCGCCTTCACCAGCCCAATCTTCATCTTCAGCCCGTACGCGATGATATCGGTTTTCTTCACGAGGTGGCCCGCCTGGTTCATGAAGTCCAGCGACAGGTAGGCGTCGCCCTGGAAGATTCGGATTTCCCGCGCCTTCTTGGTGCTCATCCGGCTGGCACTCAGGTTCGCGACGCAGCCGTTCTGAAATTGGATCCGGGCGTTGGCGATGTCCTCGCTCTTCGAAAGCACTGTCACGCCCACGCTGTCGACCCGCACGATGGGCGACTTCACCAGCGCGAGCACAATCCCGATGTCGTGGATCATCAGGTCGAGCACGACGCCGACCTCCGTCCCACGCGGCTGGTACGGCGCAAGCCGTTCGGCGGTGATGTAACGGGGCTCGTCGATTTCCTTTTCCAGGAAGCTCATCACCGGGTTGAAATGCTCGACGTGCCCGACCTGCACAATGCAGTGGTTCGCCTGCGCCGCGGCCAGCACCTGCTCGGCCTCCGCCAGCGAAGCACAGATCGGTTTTTCAATGAGCAGGTGGGCGCCTTGCGCCAGCAGCGGGAGCGCCACCTCGGCGTGCCGGTCCGTGGGCACCACCACCGACACGGCGTCGCACGCCGCGCCCAATTCCTCGATCGACGAGAAACGGCGGCAGCCATGCTTCGCGCAAATCTCCGCCGCCCGCGCGTCATTCGCCTCGTAGATCCCGGCCAGCTCCGCCCCCGGCAACGAGGCATAAATCCGCGCGTGATGCTGCCCCAGCGAGCCTACGCCAGCCACACCGCACCGGATTTTTCGAGAACTGGAGAACATGCGGTGGCTTCTTTTTTCGACAGGATGAACAGGATGGCAGAGACAGGATGAACAGGATGGAGCCACGCCTGTAAATGCCGGTCCTGTCCATCCTGTTCCGCCATCCGGTCAATCCTGTCCAAAAATCTAAGACATCCGTCTAAGCCAGGACCCCGTCGTGCAAAAACAAACTGCGATTCGTCTTTTTTGCATGCGCCACATTGTGGGTCACCAGGACTAACGCGGTCTGGGTCTCTCGACAAAGGGCCAGGAGCATCTCGATCACGACGTCGCCGGTGTGCTCATCCAGGTTGCCGGTCGGCTCGTCCGCGAGGATGAGTGCGGGCGAATTCATCAACGCGCGCGCGATCGCCACGCGCTGCCGTTCGCCGCCCGAGAGCTGGGTGGGAAGGTGCGTCGACCGCGCCGCCAATCCGACGCGCCCGAGCAGGTCGAGGGCGCGCCGGCGCTCCGCCGCGCCGGGACGGCGAATCATGCGGGCCGCCATCAGCACGTTTTGCAACGCGTCGAGCTCGGGAATAAGGTAGAACGACTGGAACACCATCCCCAGGAATTGCGCGCGCCGCTCCACCGCCGGGGGTGATCCCTGCCAGTGAATCGTTCCGGCTTCCGGGTTATCCAGCCCCGACAGCAGATTCAGCAGGGTCGACTTGCCGGAACCCGACTCGCCCCGAATCGACACGCTCTCGCCCGCGCCCACGCGCAAATCCGCGCTGCGCAAAACCTCGATCCGGCGATCACCGCTCAAATAGCTCTTCGACAATCCACTGCCGGACAGAATTGACTCGTAGATTGGCGGACGGGTCAGGTCGGGATCATTCACTGCGCAGCGCCTCCACCGGTTTGAGTTTCGCCGCCCGCCACGCCGGGATCAACCCGGCGAGGGTCGAGATCACGATCGACGACACCACGATCGCGACGATGTAGTTCGGCTCCGGGTGCGAGGGCAGCTCGTTGAACTGGTAGGCGCTCCGCAGCGCTTCACGGCTCTGCGTCAGGTGCGTGAACAACTTCACCACGTCGTTCCGAAAATACAGCGCCACGAATCCCATGACCAGCCCCACGACCGTGCCGGCCGCCCCGATGATCATGCCCTGGCAGCAGAAACA
>JBKJRG010000106.1:0-16716 GCA_046594805.1 Opitutaceae bacterium
GCGATCGACGCGTTCGTGCTCGCGCGGCTCGCCGAAGAAAAGCTGGCGCCGTCGCCCGCCGCCGACCAGGCGATGCTCCTCCGGCGCCTGTCCTTCGACCTGACCGGCCTGCCGCCGTCGGCGACGGAGGTGGAAGCGTTTCAGAACGATCGTGATCCGCAGGCCTACGCGCAACACGTGGATCGGCTGCTGCGCAGCGAACATTTTGGCGAACGCATGGCGATCGAGTGGCTGGACGCAGCACGTTACGCGGACACGAACGGGTTTTCGATCGATGGCGGGCGGCAACAATGGCTGTGGCGCGACTGGGTCATCCAGGCGTTTAACGACAACATGCCCTATGACCGTTTCCTGCTGGAGCAGCTCGCCGGAGATTTGCTGCCGAATCGCACGGACGCGCAGCTCATCGCGACGGGCTTTCAGCGCAACAACATGGTCACGCACGAGGGCGGGACGATTCCCGAGGAGAACCTGACCAATTATAATGTGGATCGGGTCAAGACGCTGGGCGAATCGGTGCTGGGCCTGACGCTGGGGTGCGCCCAGTGCCACGATCACAAGTTCGATCCGATCACGCAGAAGGAGTACTACCAGATGTTCGCGTACTTCAATTCGCTCGGCGACCGGGGGCTGGACGGCAACGGCGGCATCAATCCCGGGCCGAGCATCCAGGCGCGCACCGTGCTGCGTTCGAACGAGGAGCCGGCGCTGCGCGCCGAGATTGCGCGATTGAAAACGACACTCGCGCAGCCGGACCCGAACGTGCTGGCGCGGTGGGAAGCGGAGCAACGCGCGCGGCTCGCCACCCGCGGCGCGGGCATGAAGCTGCATCCGGTCAAGGCGCTGAAAATCTCCACGCCGAATCGCGGCGCCGGTTTCGAAATCGAAGGCGAGAATCGCATCCGGCTGCGTGACGGCAGTGCCCTCGCTGCCTACGACATCTCGACACAGCTGCCGCGACTCGATCAGCCCATCACGGGGCTGCGCGTGATCGTTCACCCGGTGCCGGAGTTGCCCGGTGGCGGCTGGGGCACTGGCGGCGTGCCAGCCCCCGCGAAAATGAACGCGAAACAAAAGGCCCGCCCGGCGGCGCTCGCCGAGGAAGCGCGGGATGACGAAAGCGTGTCGGCCACTGCGACGGCGGAAAAGGCCGACGTCACTCCAGGTCCATCGACCAAAGGCACGTTCATGCTCACCGCCATTGCGGCCACGGCGGATGCCATTCCCAGCGACCAGGTCAACCTGCACAAGCTGCTGCGCGTGGCGCGCGTAACGGCGAACTCCTGGGAGACCGCGAATCCTCCGGTCGGCTGCCTCGACCCGCGCAACGACAACGGCTGGTCGCCTGACCTCGCGACGACCGGACCGGTGCACCTGACCGCGACGTTTGCCGAGCCATTGCACGCCGACGCGACCCCGTTCCTCACGGTGCAGTTGAATTTTGGCAATGGGAAGAACCTGATCCCCGGCCTCGTCGAGCTGATGGTCCTGACGGGCAACGACGACGGCAGCGAGTTGCCGGCCGACATCCTGGCTGCACTCGAAACCCCCGCGGCCAAACTCCCGCCCGAAACCACGGCCCGGCTCTGGGCGCACTGCGCCGGTCATGGCGCCGAACTTCAAGCCCAGCGAACCGCGCTGAACAACCTGGAGGAGCGTCTGGCCGTGCTGACGCAGCCGTTCACCACGATGGTGATGAATGTGGCGGCGAAACCCCGCGACACCTACATCCTGAATCGCGGAGACTATGCCCAGCCGACGACCAAGGTTTCCGCCGGCACACCCGCCGCGCTGCCCGCCCCGCCGGAAGGCACGGCGGCGAGCCGCCTTGGCCTTGCGGAGTGGATCACGATGAAGAATCACCCACTGACCGCGCGCGTGGCGGTGAATCGCATTTGGAAAATGTGTTTCGGCACCGGACTCGTCGCGACCGCGGCGGACTTCGGGTCGCAGGGCGAGTGGCCGAGCCATCCCGAACTACTCGACTGGCTCGCGGTCGATTTCGTCGAAAGCGGCTGGGACGTGAAAGCGCTGGTCCGCCATATTGTCCTCTCCCAGACGTACCGGCAGACATCAGCCACGACGCTGGCGCTGCTCGAACGCGACCCGCAGAACCGCCTGCTGGCACGGGGCGCGCGTTTTCGTTTGCCGGCCGAATTCATCCGCGACGCCGCGCTCAAGGTCAGCGGCCTGCTGGTCCCGCGCATCGGCGGACCGGGCGTGAACCCTTACACGCCCGGCGACCTCTGGCGCGAAGTGAGCCACTACGGCAGCACGCCGGCCACGGCCCAGACGTTCGTGCAGGACCACGGCGAAAAACTTTATCGCCGGTCGCTCTATACCTATTGGAAGCGCACGGCGCCGCCGCCGAACATGACCGCCTTTGACGCGCCGAACCGCGAGGTGTGCACGATCGACCGCGCGAGCACGACGACGCCGCTACAGGCGCTGGTGACGCTGAACGATCCCCAGTTCGTCGAGGCGGCGCGGGCGTTTGCGGAGCGCATCCTGCAGCAAACGGGCCCCGATCGCGCGCGGTTGCGCTGGGCCTTCCTCGAGACGACCTCACGCGCACCGCAGCCGGCCGAATTAGCAGTACTCGAGTCCACGCTTCGCCGCGAACGCGCCGGCTATGCCCGCAATGCCCAAGCCGCGGCCCGATTGCTCGCCACGGGCGAATCACTCCGCGACACCCGCATCCCGCCGGCCGAGCACGCCGCGTGGGCGCAGGTCGCCGCGCTCCTCCTCAACCTCAGCGAGGCCGTCACGCGCAACTGAAGTTCCCTCTCTCGGTCCCTCCGTCTCCCCGCCATGCACCAACCACTCCACGACCGCCTCCAGCATCTCACGCGTCGCACGTTTCTCGGCGACGTCACGCGTGGCATTGGCAGCATTGCCCTTGGCTCGGTCCTTTTCCCCGGGCTCGGACGCGCCGCCGGCGGCGGGCTCGATGCCAAGATCGATGGGACGCTCGGTTTGCCGCATTTTGCGCCGAAGGCGAAGCGCGTCCTCTGCCTCTTCCAAAGCGAAGGTTTCTCGCATGTCGATCTGTTCGACCAGAAGCCGGCGCTCTATCAATTCGCCGGACAGGAAATCCCGGCGTCGGTGAAGGGCACCCAGCGGCTCACCGGCATGACCTCGGGGCAAAAGGCCTACCCGATCGTGCCGCCGCTGCACCCCGGAAAACTGTGCGGCAAGCACCGCACGTGGATCAGCGATCTGCTGCCGCACATCCAGACGATCGCCGACGATATTTGCATCATCAAGAGCATGTACACGGAGGCCATCAATCACGACCCGGCCGTCACGTACATGAACACTGGCAACCAGCAGCCCGGCTACGCGAGCATGGGCTCGTGGGTGAGCTACGGCCTCGGCAGTGTGAACAAAAACCTGCCAGCCTTCATCGCGATGGTGTCGCAGGGCACCGGCAAGAATCCAGGCCAGCCGATTTTCTCGCGGCTCTGGGGCAATGGTTTTCTGCCCTCTTCGCACCAGGGCGTCGGCCTGCGCCCAGGCGCCAATCCCGTGCTCTACCTTGGCAACCCGGATGGCGTCGATCGCGCCCAGCGCCGCGCGATGCTCGACGATCTCGCGCAGCTCAATCAAATGCGCGCCGCGGAGCTCGGCGACCCCGAGACGCTCGCGCGGATCAGCGCGTATGAGATGGCATATCGGATGCAGACTTCCGTGCCGGAGCTCACCGACATTAGTGGCGAGCCCGCAGCGACCCTCGATGCCTACGGCCCCGAAGTGCGGAAGGCGGGCAGTTATGCCGCGAACTGCCTGCTCGCGCGTCGTCTGCTCGAGCGCGACGTGCGCTTCGTGCAGCTTTTCCACCGCGGCTGGGATCAGCACATTGCCATCGCACGGCAGTTGCCCAACCAGTGCAACGATGTCGACCAGCCCACCGCGGCCCTGATCAAGGACCTGAAACAGCGCGGCATGCTCGATGACACGCTGGTGATTTTTGCGACGGAGTTCGGCCGCACCGTGTTCAGCCAGGGCAAGCTCGGCGATCCCGCCATGGGGCGCGACCATCACGGACGTTGTTTTACCGTGTGGTTGGCCGGCGGCGGGATAAAGCCCGGGATCGAGTATGGCGCGACGGATGATTTCTGCTACAACATCACCGAGAATCCCGTCCACCTTCGCGATCTCCACGCCACCATCCTTCACTGCCTCGGCATCGATCATGCGCGCTTTAGTCATCGTTTCCGCGGACTTAACGTCCGGCTCACCGGCGTGGAGGAAGCGCACGTGGTGAAGGCCATTCTGACCTAGATCGTGTCGTGATGCGTCCATGAAAAATTCGTTCACCCTGCGGTGCCCGGCGGCAAGGCCGGCGCTGGCCGCCACGCCGTCGCGTTGCGCGGGTGCGCCCGCGGGCGATCGTCGGGCGCGAGATTCGCGACGGCATGGCGATCAGCGCGAGCCCTACTCCTCTTCATGACCACCACCCTCACGCCCTGCCCCCATTTCATCGGCGGCGAATGGCAAACGCCGAAGAGCGGCGCCGCTACTCCTGTCTACAACCCGTCCACTGGCGAAGTGATTGCCGAGTGTCCAACCGGCGAAGCAGCGGAGGTTAACGCCGCCGTCGACGCCGCCCATGCGGCGTTCCCGGCCTGGCGCGAGACGCCCGCCGTTGACCGCGCGCGCGTATTCTTTCGCTACCGGCAGTTGGTGGAGCAGAACTTCGATGTGATTTGCCGCACGGTGACGCGCGAACACGGCAAGACCTACGCCGAGGCGCGCGGCAGCGCTTTTCGGGGGCTGGAGAACATCGAGTACGCCTGCGGCATCCCGTCGCTCCTGTTCGGTGACACCCTGGAGAACCTCGCGCGCGGCGTGGATTGCGAGACGATCCTCCAGCCGCTCGGCGTTACGGTCGGCATCACGCCGTTCAATTTCCCGGCGATGGTCCCGCTCTGGATGTACCCGCTGGCGCTGGCCTGCGGCAACACCTTCGTCCTGAAGCCGAGCGAAAAAGTCCCGCTCACCGCGGTGCTGCTCGGCCAGTTGCTCGAGCAGGCCGGTTGCCCCAAGGGAGTTTTCAACATCGTCCATGGCGGCCGCGTCGCGGTGGACACGCTCCTCACCCACCCGAAGGTTCGGGCGGTTTCGTTCGTCGGCTCCACGCCGATCGCGAAATACATTTACGAAACCGGGACGCGTCACGGCAAACGCGTCCAAGCCAACGGCGGGGCGAAGAACTACATCGTGATCATGCCCGACGCGGACATCGGCAAGACCGTGGAAGCACTTTCGACCGCTGCATTTGGCTGCGCCGGGGAACGCTGCATGGCAGGCTCGACCGCGATAACCGTCGGCGCGGCCGCTGACCGGCTGCTCCCGTCACTGGTCACCGCAGCAAAGGCAATCAAAGTCGGCCGCACCGATCAGCCCGCGCCCGCCGCGCAGCCGGACATGGGACCCGTCATCACCTCGCAGCACCGCGACCGGGTCATGAGCCTCGTCGCCACCGGGGAAAAGGAAGGCGCGAAAGTCATCGCCGACGGTCGCACGGCGAAAGTCTCCGACGCGCCCAAAGGTTTTTATCTCGGGGCGACAATTGTCGATGGCGTGCGGGAAAACATGACGCTCGCCCGCGAAGAAGTGTTCGGCCCCGTACTCAACGTGATGCGGATGGACGACCTCGAAGGCGCGATTGAGCAGGCCAATCGCTCGGCTTTCGGCAACGGCGCGGCGATTTTCACCAACAGCGGCGCAGCGGCGCGCGAGTTCAAGCACCGCGTCAAGGCCGGCATGGTGGGCATCAACGTTGGCGTGCCGGCGACCATGGCGATGTTCCCCTTCACTGGCTGGGACGACTCGTTCTACGGCGACCTTCACATCCAGGGCCGCGAAGCCGTGCAATTCTACACCCAGCAAAAAGTGGTCACGACCAGATGGTTTGGCGGCGAGGTCGGCGACGTGTGGAAGAAATGATTAGCCGCAAAAAGGCGCAAACGGCGCAAAAAAACCAATCTGATGCTTTTGCGCCTTCTGCGCCATTTTGCGGCCAACTGATTTTCTTGCCATGCCACTGCTGATTAAAAACGGCGAGATCGTCACGGCTGACAGCCGCTACATCGCCGACATCTACTGCGAGGGCGAGACGATCACCAGGATCGATCGCGACCTCCCGGCGCCTCCCGGCACCGAGGTGATCGATGCGAAGGGCAAGTATGTCTTCCCCGGGTTCATCGATCCCCATGTCCACATCTACCTGCCGTTCATGGGGACGTTTTCGAAGGACACCTACGAGACCGGCAGCCAGGCGGCCCTCGTGGGCGGGACCACCACGCTGATCGAGATGTGTTGTCCGGCCCGGCAGGACGATGCGCTCGCTTCCTTTGAACTGTGGATGGCGCAGGCCGAGGGGAAGTCCGCGTGCGATTTCACGTTTCACATGGGCGTGACGAAATTCGACGAGAAGAACGCCGCGCAACTCCGGGAAATCGTCCGCCGCGGGATCAGCTCCTTCAAAATCTTCCTGGCCTACAAGGGTGCGTTCGGCATCGACGACACCGAGCTGTACCGGACCCTGAAGCTCGCGAAGGAGCTCGGCGTTATCGTGACCGCCCACTGCGAAAATGAAACGCTGGTCGCGGAGCGATGCCAGGAGCTGCTCGCCGCCGGCAAAACCGATCCGGCGCAGCACCACGAGAGCCGCCCGCCCGCGGTCGAGGCGGAAGGGGTGCACCACCTCATGACTTTCGCCGAGCTCACCGGCGCCGCGACCTACATCGTCCACTTGAGCTGCAAGGAGGCGCTCAGTACTGCCATCGCCGCCCGGCAGCGTGGCGTGCGCGTCGGGATCGAGACGCTGATCCAATACCTGGTGTTGGACAAAACGTACGCCGAGCGACCGGACTTCGAGGGCGCAAAGTACGTGATGTCGCCACCGCTGCGCGACAAGCGGAACCAAGCGGTGTTGTGGAACGGCCTCCGCGATGGGCTCGTGCAGACCGTCGCGACCGACCACGCGCCATTCGATTTCCAGAAGCAAAAGCCGATGGGAAAAGATGATTTCACGAAGATCCCCAACGGCATCCCGTCGCTCGAGGAGCGCGTCAACCTCCTTTATACCCATGGGGTGAAGACGGGCAGAATCGACCTGCACACGTTCGTGAATGTCGCGAGCACCCAGGTCGCCAAGCTGTTCGACCTCTTCCCCCGGAAAGGCGCGATCCAGCCCGGCGCCGATGCGGATCTGGTGGTGTTCGATCCGGAGTACCGGGGGACGATTTCCGCGAAGACCCAGCACATGAACGTCGACTACAGCGCGTTTGAAGGCTGGCCGCTCGAGGGCCGGGCCAGCGTGGTAACGGTTCGAGGCCAGGTGGCCGCGCGCGATGGGAATTTTACCGGGCAACTCGGGCGCGGGCAGTTCTTGAAAAGAATCCCGAGTCATTTTTAGTAGCGCCGGCTGCCAGCCGGCCTGAGTTAATGTCGAAAGCCGGCTGGAAGCCGGCGCTACTTTCCATGCCGCTCACCCGCCGTCGCTTCATCACCACCTGTGCTGCCGGCGGCGTCGCCACCCAGCTTCCCCCCAGACTCGCCGCGGCCACCACCCCGACGAATGCAGCGCCGGCCGGATCTCCCGCGGGCACTGCCGCGCCCGCGCCCGGCGCGATTACGGCCGACACGCTGGCGGCAGCGGAAAAAATCGCCGGGATCGAATTCCCCGCCAGCAAACGGACGTCGCTCGTCAAGACCGTCGCCGATCGCGTCGCGGCGTACGCCGAACTCCGCACCATCTCGATTGGCAACGAAGTTTTCCCGGCACTCGCCTTCACGCCGGCGTTGGCCGGAGCGCGACCACCCACCGGTGAGATGCGCCGGCTGGCCGGGACGTGGGCCCCGCCCACGGTCGCGCGTTCGCCCGGCCAGGAGGAACTGGCATTCCTCCCGGTGGCCCAGTTGTCCGGCCTCCTTCGGTCGCGCCAAATCACGTCGCGCGAGCTCACCGAACTTTCCCTCGCGCGGCTCAAGCAATTCAATCCAGTCCTCCAGGCGGTGGTCACCTTGACGGCAGATCGCGCGTTGCGACAGGCCGATGCCGCCGATGCCGAGCTCAAGGCGGGCAAGTGGCGTGGGCCGTTGCATGGCATTCCATGGGGAGCCAAGGACCTGCTCGCCGTGCGCGGGTATCCCACGACGTGGGGCGCAGCGCAGTTTAAGGATCAACACTTCGACTATGACGCCGAGGTCGTGCGCCGCCTCGACGCGGCCGGCGCCGTGCTCGTCGCAAAACTCACGCTCGGTGCACTTGCGAATGGCGACAACTGGTTCGGGGGACAAACCAAGTGTCCCTGGAACATCGCCCTCGGCTCCTCGGGCTCGTCGGCCGGCCCCTGCGCGGCCGTGGCCGCCGGACTCGTGCCTTTTGCGATCGGGTCCGAAACCCTCGGCTCCATAGTGTCGCCCTGCACCCGCAATGCCGTCACCGGGCTGCGCCCGACCTATGGACGGGTCAGTCGCGCCGGCGCGATGTCGCTCTCCTGGTCGATGGACAAACTCGGGCCCATTGCCCGCACCGTCGAAGACTGCGCGCTGATCTTCGACTGCCTGCATGGCGCCGATTCCGCGGACCCGACAGCCGTCGACGCTCCCTTTGCGTGGGACGGAGCAAACATCACCTTGAGCGGCCAGCGGATCGGATTTCTCGCGGAACAATTCGATCAGCGCAACGAGTGGCACGACACCAACCAGGCCGCGCTCGCCACGCTCCGGCAACTCGGCGCCGAGGTGGTCCCGCTCGAAATTCCCCAGGCGCCGTGGTTGGCCATGCGCACCATTCTCAATGTCGAGGCTGCCGCGGCGTTTGACGACGTCACTCTCTCCGGCGACGTAGACGACCTGATCGCACCGCAACCGAGCAACTGGAGCGCGACGATGCGAAGCGCCCGCTATATCCCAGCGGTCGAATACGTCCGCGCGAATCGGCTGCGCACACTGCTAATCCGGGAGCTGGAGCAACGTCTCGCGAGCGCGGGCATCGACGTCTGGGTGAGCCTGCCGGGCGGCAATCACCTGGTCCTGACCAACCTCACCGGCCATCCCACGGTTTGTCTCCCGACCGGTTTCCAGCCGGTGAAAGACCAGCCGGCGGACTCACCGCGCCGGCTCACGGCGGGAATGTCATTCAACGGTCGCCTCTACCGCGACGACCAGACGCTCGCCGTCGCGCACGCATTTCAACAGGCGACGGACTTCCATCGCCGTCGTCCGCCCATCGCATGAACGCCCGCGTTTCGTAGCGCAGGCGTCCCGCCGGCCTTCAAACCTGCAGGCGGAACCCCTGCGCTACCCCCAGCCCTGATGCCTTCAATCGCTGCGCAGCCCTCATCCGCATCGCCCGAGATCGTCGACTCCACCGCCGCGCTCGCCGCCGTGCGCGGATCTCCGCTCTACAACGAGGACCTGGCGCCGGTCCAGCCCAGTGGACGCAAATGGGGGCTCGCCAGCTTCGCCGCGCTCTGGATTTCGATGTCGGCGTGCATCCCGACCTACATGCTGGCCTCGTCGCTCATCGGCGGCGGCATGAACTGGTGGCAGGCGGTGCTCACGATTTTCCTCGGGAACGTCATCGTGGTCGTGCCGATGATCCTCAACGCCCACGCCGGCACCCGCTATGGGATTCCATTTCCCGTGTTCTGCCGCGCCTCGTTCGGCACGCTCGGCGCGAATGTCCCCGCGCTGCTCCGCGCCCTGGTCGCCTGCGGGTGGTTTGGGATCCAGACGTGGATCGGCGGTGCGGCGATCTACAAGATCCTCGCCGTCTTCGTGCCTTCGATCGCTGCCCCCGGCGCGGCGATGATGTTCGGGATCACATTTCCCCAGTTTATTTGCTTCATGTTTTTCTGGGGGATCAACATGTGGGTGGTTTACAAGGGCATCGATTCGATCCGCGTCCTGCTGAACATCAAGGCGCCGTTGCTCGTCGCCCTCGGCCTCGCCCTGCTCGCGTGGGCCTACCAGGCCGCCGGCGGCTTCGGCCCCATCCTCTCGCAGCCGTCCGCCTTCGATCCAGGACAGCCCAAGGCGGGGCAGTTCAGCAGCTTCTTCTTCCCCGCCCTCACCGGCATGATCGGTTTCTGGGCGACGCTTTCGCTGAACATCCCTGACTTCTCGCGCTACGCCAAGTCGCAGCGCGATCAAATCGTGGGGCAGGCGCTCGGGCTGCCCACGACGATGGCACTCTATTCCTTCATCGGCGTCGCCGTCACCTCCGCCACGACGATCATCTATGGCGAGACGCTCTGGGATCCGGTCGACGTCCTGACGCGCTTCCAGAATCCGATCGTCCTCATCGTTGCCATGGTCGCCCTGTGCATCGCCACGCTCGCGACCAACATTGCCGCCAACGTCGTTTCTCCAGCCAACGATTTTGCCCAGCTCGCGCCGCGCAGAATCACCTTCCGCATCGGCGGGCTCATCACCGGCGTCGTGGGAATCGTGATGATGCCGTGGAAGCTCGTCGCCGATCCCAGCGGCTACATCTTCACCTGGCTCATCGGCTACAGCGCGCTGCTCGGCCCAATCGGCGGCGTGATGATTGCCGACTATTTCGTGTGGCGCAAAAAAGTGCTGAACGTCGCGGCGCTCTATGCGACCACCGGCGAATACACGTACCGCCGCGGATTCAGCTGGGTAGCGATCGGGTCCCTGCTCGCGGGGGCGCTACCCAGCCTGCCCGGCTTCCTCGCCACGATCAAGGTGATCGACGGGTCGCACGTGCCGCCGTTTCTCCTCGGCTTGTACAGCTACGCGTGGTTCGTTGGCTTCGGCATCGCGTTCGCGTTGTACCTCGTGCTGCGCCGGCTCGCGCCGAATTCCTGAAATTCAAAAGGTGGAAAACTGGAAATCAGGCACAACCCGATCGGTCCGGCTCCTGATTTCCTGATTTCCACCTTTCTTTTTCTTCCCCATTTTCCCAATCATGAAATCGATTCCGCTGCCCCCCACGCCGCACACGCCGCAGCCCTACACCGGCCCCAGCGCCGATCAAGTCCTCGCGCTGCGCAAGCAATACCTCAATCCCGGCCTCTTCCTCTACTATAAGAAGCCGATCATGATCGTCGAAGGGAAGATGCAGTATGTCTGGGACGACACGGGCAAACGCTACCTCGACGGGCTCGGCGGCATCGTGACCATCAGCGTCGGCCACTGCCACCCGCACGTGCTCGCGGCCATGAACAAGCAGAACGAGACGCTGCAACACTCGACCACGATTTACCTGCAGCCGCGCATCGCGGAGTTCGCGGAGAAGCTCGCCTCGAAGATGCCGGGCGATCTCAAGGTGTGCTATTTTTGCAATTCGGGCTCGGAGGCCAATGATTTGGCGCTGCTGATGGCGCGCCTTTCCACCGGGAATTACGACATGATCGCGCTGCGCAACGCGTACCATGGCGGCAACGCCTCCGGCATGGGTGTCACCGCGCACAGCACCTGGAAATTCAACGTGCCCCATTCCTTCGGCGTGCACCACGCCATCGCGCCGTACCCCTATCGCGGCGCGTACGGTTATGACGATCCGGAGGCCGGCCGCAAATATGCCGACGACGTCAAGAACCTCATCGACTACGCCACGCCCGGCAAAGTGGCGGGCTTCATCGCGGAAGCCATCCAGGGCGTGGGCGGTTTCGTGGTATATCCCGATGGCTATTTGAAGCATGTCTACGAACATGTCCGCGCCGCGGGCGGCGTGTGCATCTCGGACGAAGTCCAGACGGGGTTCGGCCGCACCGGCACGCATTTCTGGGGCTTCGAAACCCAGGGCGTAATCCCGGACATTGTCACGATGGCCAAGGGCATCGGCAACGGCGCGCCGCTGGCCGCGGTAGTCACGACGCCCAAGATCGCCGCGGTGATGTCCCAGAAAGTCCATTTCAACACCTTCGGCGGAAATCCGATTGTCAGCACGATCGGCAAGGCTGTGCTGGAGGTGATTGAGAAGGAGAATCTGCAGGCGAACTCGCTCAAGCTCGGCAACTACATCCTGGCTGGTCTCGAAAAACTGAAGGCGAAGCACAAGGTCATCGGCGACGTGCGCGGCAAGGGGCTGATGCTCGGCATCGAGTTCGTGAAAGACCGCGCGACCAAGCAGCCCGGCAAGGAGGAGTGCGCCCAGACGGTGGAGAACGCCCGTGAGCTCGGGCTGCTCCTTGGCAAGGGCGGACTCTGGGGCCAGACGATCCGCTTCGCCCCGCCGATGAACATCACTCAGGCCGACGCCGATTTTCTCCTGGCGGTCCTCGACGAGTCGATCGCCGCACTTTGATTTCGGAGCGGCAGGCAGGGACGCCGGCCGCTACAGTCTTGCGGGCGGGCACCAGCCGCGCGTTTATCTTCCCGTGCAAGTCGGCCCGCCCAGCACCCCGCCCTCGTCTGAAGCCGGCGTCCTCGCCATCACGCGGCCGCATCCAAGCCTGTGGACCTACTACTGGGTCTCGTTGCTGGTGTTCCCACCGCTACTGCCGGTGCTGATCATGCCGGTGTGGTTTCGCTATCACACCATGCGGTACAAGTTCACCGACGAGGGCATCTCGATGAGCTGGGGCATTTTGTTCCGGCGCGAAATCATCGTGAACTACGCCCGGATTCAGGACATCCACCTTCGCTCCAATGTGCTGGAGCGTTGGCTGGGCCTGGCGCGGGTGCTCGTGCAAACGGCGAGTGGGAACAGCAGCGCCGAACTCACCCTCGAGGGACTCAAGGAATTCGAGATGGTGCGCGATTATCTCTACTCCCGCATGCGGGGGGTGAAGGACCATTCGCGGCCACCAGGACTGGTGGCGTCCGCCAGCTCGGCCACGGACGGCGCCGACCTGGCCGCAGCGTTGCGCGAGGTCGCCCACGAACTCCGGGAAACGCGCCGCGCCCTGGCCGCGCGCGGCGTCGAGCGCAAGGACATCAGCAATGTTTGAGCGACTGCGAAATCCGGTGCTGCGTTTCATGCGCGTGCCGCATGATCCCGATCCGCCCGCGGGCGCACCGGGAACCGTGCAGGTTTTCCGGGCCGGGCAGAATCTCTACAAGTTGCGCCTCGCCCGATGGGGATTTGGGCAGGCGGGAGCCCTGCTTGGCATCGCGCTTTCCCTCACTTTTCTCAATCAGCTCGAGCGGGGCGTCTACGAAGCACGACGGGAAATGCGGCTGACCGGTGAAGCCGCGGCTGCCAAGACAGCGGCGGCCGCCAGCACCGCGCCCGCAGCCGAGCGCGCGGCGGAGGCGGCATCGACACCAATGGTCGACGCATCGGGCACCAAGTCGAAGGCAAAGGCCCAGACGAACTCCAAGCGACGCGGGCGCTCGCCGATCAACCGTCTCGCGGAGCGTTGGCCCACCTGGCTTTTTCCCCTGCTGACGCTGCTGGAGTGGGTCGGTGTCCTGCTCTACGTCGTGCAGATTCCGTTCACCTACGCCATGGCGCGACTCGATTACGAGCTGCGTTGGTACATCGTGACGGATCGCAGCCTGCGGATTCGCGCCGGCCTCGCTTCGGTCCAGGAAACGACGATGAGCTTTGCGAACGTCCAGCAAGTCATCGTGACCCAAGGCCCGCTGCAGCGGCTGCTCGGCATTGCCGATGTGCGAGTGCAGTCGGCGGGCGGAGGGGGCGAGCATCACCGCCCGGGACAGGAAGCTTCCCTCCACACCGGCATTTTCCACGGGGTCGACAACGCCAGCCAGATCCGGGATCTGATTTTGGAACGATTGCGGCAGTTCCGCGAAACGGGACTCGGTGATCCGGATGAAAGGCGGGTGGCAGTCGCAACCGGGGCAGCGTTTCCGCCCGCAACTGCCGTTGCCGACGCCGCTCGCGAATTACTGGAGGAAGCCCGCGCGTTGCGCCAGGCCTTGAGCTGAGTGTCCTCCCCCACGTTCGGCGAAAAAAAGCGGCGGCGTCACTCGCGTGACGGCCACCGCCGATAGATTTGATTCGAGGGAATCCTCAGAGCCGCCGGCGCCCGCTGAAAAGCGAGAACAGGAACAGCACCAAGAAGACCACGAAGCATACCTTCGCCACCATCGCAGCTGTGCCGGCCACAAAGCCGAAACCGAGCACACCCGCCAGGATGGCAATGATCAGGAAGATTACCGCGTAGCTTAGCATGTTATTAGGGGATTATTGAGTTAAGCCTTGAATCGCCTCGCCCTCCCGTTGACGGCGTAAGTAAGACGGCGATTCACGACCGTCAGTTGTTCACGGCGTAGACCCATACCCGGAGTAGCGGAGCGCGAGAAAAGCTACAAATTATGTGCTCGGACGTGGAACTTCGGGCCCATCAAGCACCATCTGCAGCATCCAGGCAGCCGTTTCGTGAAATTCCACGAGGCGCTTCAGCAACTCCGCGGTTGCCGGATCCCCGGTGCACCCCGCCAGATCTGCCCGCAGCCGATCGGCGATTCCTTCGTGCTGCACGAGCAATTCGCCAATCATATTGCGCGGCGGCAACCCCCCGGGAGAAACCACTGCATCCCGCGCGGAGCGCGCAATTTCAGCCGCAGAGGCCCGCGCCATCTCGCCGATCCCGCGGGTGCGATCGGAAATCTCCCCTAGCCAGCGATCAATTTGGCGGCACTGTTCCCCGAACAACCGGTAGAGGCTGTGAAAATTCGGGCCGGTGATGTTAGTCAAGAAGCCGCGCATCATCACTGAAAGCACCACCTCTTCCTCCAAGGCATGGTTGAGGATCTTAATCAGGTTATCGCGGGCCTGGCGGGTGGGTGTAGTGGGCTGCATCGAGGAGTGCATTCGTTGGGACCGAACAACCGTTTGAGAGTTTCGTCAAATTGCCCGCGGTTGCGGTGATGCCAACTCACTGCCTGCCAACAGCACCGTGACTAGGAGCGCCGGAGCTTCAGCAGTCGCTCCCCCGCCGCGTGCAAGGTCGCGGGCTTCTTCGCGAAATTCAGCCGCACGTAGCGATTCTCCGGCTGGGCAAAGAAGCTCGAGCCTGGCACGGGGGCGACGCCCACTTCACGCGTCATCCAGTGCGCGAACTCGACATCACTCGCGTACCCAAACGGCGAAATATCGAGCATCACGAAATACGCGCCCTCCGGCCGGGTGTAAACGAGTCCCGTCTGATCCAGATAATGCAGCAACACATCCCGCGACGCGGCGTATTTCCCGGCCAGTTCCTCGTAATAGGCTAAGGGGAAATTCAGCGCCGTGACCACGGCGTGCTGCAAAGGGGCAGCGGCGCCGACGGTGAGAAAATCGTGGACCTTCCGCGCCTGCGCAATGACGTCCGGGGCGGCGCGCACGTACCCCAGTCGCCATCCGGTGATGGAAAAAGTCTTGGAGAGCGACGAACACATCAAGGTCCGCGCTGCCATCCCGGGCAGAGTGGCAAAATACGTGTGCCGATGCGGCGGAAACACAATGTGCTCGTACACCTCGTCGGTCAGGATCCACACATCGAATTCCTCCGCGAGCGCGGCAATGGCCAGCAGCTCCTCCCGGCGAAAAACCCGCCCGCACGGATTGGAGGGATTACAAAGGACAAACGCCTTCAGGCCGCTGGCGAAAACACGGCGGAGCTCTGCCGGATCGAAGTGATAGGCGGGCGGCTGCAGGGCGACGTGAACCGGGATGGCACCGGTGAGAATCGCATCCGCGGAATAATTTTCGTAGAACGGCGAGAACATCCCGATGCGGTCCCCGGGATCGCAGACGGTCATCACCGCCACCATCATGGCCTCGGTCGCGCCGCACGTGACCACCAATTCCCGGTCGGCCTCGACCGGCACGCCCATGAATCGCGCGAGCTTGGCGCCCAGGGCGGCCCGCAACTCCGGCGCGCCCCAAGTGATCGCATACTGGTGCCGGTGCGCATCCATCGCGTCCTTTCCCGCCTGCACCAGTGCTTCGGGCGGATCCCAATCCGGGAACCCTTGCGCCAGGTTGATCGCGTCGTGGCGCTGGGCCACGCGCGTCATTTCCCGAATTAACGATTCCGTGAAAACGGACGTGCGCTGGGAGGTACGAGGCATCACTCAGGCTGCAAGCCAGCCGAGGGGTGGAAACGAAAAGACGAGCAAAGGGCTCACGGAATCCGCAGCGTCATGCCGGGCTTCACGTCGCCCTCGTCTTTCATCACGGAGCGGTTTGCCTCATAGATGCCCCGCACCTTCGCCCCGGTGACACCTGATCCATAATGCTGCCGGGCGATGCTCCAGAGTGAATCCTTCGGCGCGACGGTATGGGAGCGGCCCCCTGAGGTGGGGGCACGAGAGTTGGGAGCCGCCGCGGTTGCGCCACGCGGGGCCGGGGTAACCGGACGCGATGTCGCGGGCGGGGGCGCCGCGGGCAACGGCGCGGGTTGAAACACCGGTGACTCGTTGGCCAATGTCGCGGAGGCGGGCGGAAGATTAATCACCGGAGACGGGACGCCGGTGGACGATACCGGCCCGCGCGACCGCGCGTCCGCCGGCACGCCAAGGGGCCGCTGACCCGACATCGGCATCGCCCCGCCCCCGCGCAACGTTGCGAGCTGGGCGCGCAGTTCTTCGTTTTCGCGTCGCATGCGTTCGAGTTCCTCGACGTTTTGCAGTCGCATCGATTGGTCCTCCATGGGCCGGCCGGGCAGCGTCCGCGCGAACTCCCGCTTGGCGGTGTCGACCAGTTCGCGCACCCGGCGCGCCTCGGGCGACGTCGGCTTGAACTCGAGGTACTTCCGGAAGTGATGAATGGCC
>JBKJRG010000158.1:0-8786 GCA_046594805.1 Opitutaceae bacterium
GCGGATGACCACGCCGCCCTTGGCCTTGTCCTCGGTCGTCCGGTCCCGATCGCGATGGGTGCGCCGCAGGATCTCGCGTTCAACCGAGCCGTTCAACGCGAGCTTCTTGCTCAGCCGGTAGTCGGCGGTCGATCCGAAGCGGTAGAGCTTGGACGAATAGGGGAGACTCCGAATCGCGATGTTGCCCGCCGGATTGCTGTTATTCCCGAAGAGGATCGACTGCCCGCTGCCGTCGTTCAGGGGACGTCCCCACACGCCGGTCATTCCGCCCAAGGTCAGGCCTCCGGACTGGTTGCCGGCGGTCGCGGCGTCGGTATCGTTGTAGAGGGCGTTCGGGTTTACGGCGAGAAAGGGGTCGGTGCTGTTGTCCGTCTCGTAAAATCGCGCCTTGCCCTTCACATTGAGCGCCGCCGTGGGGTTGAGGGACAGGGTCAAATCCACGAGCCGCGTGTCGATCATCGCATCGGCGGAGCGGCGGCTGAGTGCGGTGATCGCGTCCCAGTTGCCGCCGGCCAGCGTGGTCACGTTGGCCTGGGTCACATTCGGGGTGACCACGTAAGGAATCAAGTTGTCGTCCTGCCGCCATGACCCGCCGGAGGCGACGATGGTGAAATACCCCCGGTGGAAATCCGGCAGCGAGCGGGTGTATTCGGCCCGGACATTGAAGGCCTCGTTGCTGGGGGTGAGATCGAAGCGGCCCTGCGTGAAGGCGCCAGCCGCCGGCACGGTGGTGACGCCGACGGCGGGGGCGATGCGGAAGGGCTCCTGGAAGGTCAGGGTGTTGATCCGGTTGCGGAAGAGGGACGCCGAAGCCCGGAGGTTGAAGGCATTCACGCCGCTCACAAACGTCAGGCCGGCGAGAATGTCGTGGGTATCGTAATTGATCGGCTCGGCGATTTCCATCGGCGCCGTCCCGGGGTTGTTGCCCCAGACCGCACCCAGCGGGCGGGCGCCCTGGCGCCGCTCGAGCGAATAGCTGGCATAGGCTTTCCATCCGCCCGAGAGAGTGAGGTCGAGCCGCGCACCGGCTTTCTTGCGCGAGAGGCTGAGGTCACGCCGATCCGCGAGCGCGGTGGCGGCGACCGTGGCGTTGTCGGCGGAGTTCGAGGCCGTGCCGCCGGGAGTGAGGCCGGGCACCAGGGTGAGGTTGCCGGTGCCGATGCCGTTCCAGAGCGACTTGTATCGATCGGTGAAGACATGCGGGATCTCGCTGAAGAACAGCTTGACCGACCACGCGTTGGCGCGCGCCAGTTGCAGGCCATAGTACTGGTCGTGCCGGCCCGCGCCGCCGCCGGTCAGGTCGAGCGTGTAACCGCCTTCCGGCTGGCGGAGGCTGAGGCTGAAATTATTCAGGTACGCCCCGTGATCGATGTCCTGATACATCCGGAATCGCGCGCTCTCCTCATCCGCGTCGCCGCCCAGGTAGCCGAACTCGACCTGGCCGGAGTATTCCCAGCCGCGCCCGGCCTTGGTGAGGTCCGGCACAGCGAAGGGGAGCTTGAACATCTGGCCGGTGGGCGTGTGCTTCGCGACCGGCCAATCCGGGTCCTGCGCCCGGGTGCGCTCAGGGCCGGGATTAAGGGCATTGCCGAGCACCGTGCCCGTGCCGGCGGCGGTGTCGTTCAGCGGACCCCCAAGGGCAGCGGATGAAAACGCCAGCACCGCGCCCGCGGCCAGGGCCAGGGCCGACCGGCGGAAGGTGCATCGGTACGTCCGGTTCATCGCTGGAACCGGGCGCCCGCCGGGTGATTGCTACCGTGGATTTGCGAGTGGCAGTTCTGGCAGGAGCGGCCGAGCATGCGTGAGCTCACTCCGGCCCCTCCGCCAAGCGTGTTCCCCGCATTGAAGAGCGCGGATTGATGGCCCGGGTTGCCGTGGCATTGCTGGCACGAGAAGGGGCGCGCCACCGTCAGCAGCTTGTCGTGATTCGAGCCGTGGGCGTTGTGGCAGTTGAGGCAGTTGTCGCGCACCGGCGCGTGTTCCCAAAGGAAGGGCCCGCGTTTTTCCGCGTGGCATTGGTAGCAGAGCTCGTTGACCGAGTCGGCCTTGATCGACGACTTGCCGGGCGAGCCATGCGGATTATGGCAGTCGACGCAGGAGACCTTGCCCTCCGGCAGCGGCATGTGGGAGCGTTTGGCGAATTCCGCGCGCTGCTGCTGGTGGCACCCGTAGCAGGTCTCGTTGATCGTCGGCTTTTTCAGCAGGCCGGTGGCGGAGATCTTCGCCATCGGATTGTGACAGTCGCTGCAGCTGAGCTGGTTGATCGCGTGGGCGGAGCCCGCCCAGAACATGTGTTGCCCGCCCTGATGGCAGGTCAGGCACATCGCCGCCTGCTTTTCCACCGGGGTGCCCCATTCTTTCGTGAAACCGATCAGGGAGGGCCGGTTGGCCGGGTTCGCCGGATCCTTGATATGATTGGAACCCGGGCCGTGGCAGGCCTCGCACGATTGCAGCTGCAGCTCGTTTTTGGGGTTTTTGCGAAACGCCGCCGCATGCTGCGTGTGGGTGAATTGCTTGTTCTGGGTCGTGTGGCACGCAATACACACGGCTTCGCCCACATATTTGGCGTCGCCGTGATCCACGAGTGGGGCGGGACCGGGCGGGACGGAGCCGGACTTGGCGAGAATGCCCGCCCCGAGTCCGGCGACGGCGTAGACGCTGGCGACAATGTAGACGCCCATCAGGAAGGACCGGCTCGGACGTTTCATGGTCGATTCAAAACTCGTCGCCAAGCTGCACTGCAGGGCAGGAGCGAACGATTGCCGGGGGGTGCGAGTTCACGGGAGATCTATCGGGAGTTACCAGCAGACGAGCCAACGTGGGCGGACGTCGGGCGCGTTGCTGCCCAAATAGCGTAACGAGCCTGTTACACTTGGCTTCCCGTTCCGTTGGTTAATTCACCGCGCCCCGAAATCCCCGCCCTTCACCCGATCGTCCGCGTCGGCAAGTGGGCCGCCACCGCCTTGTGCAGCGGGCACTGCCCGCGATCGATCGCCTGCCCCGAGCGATACTTCGCGAGCAATTGCACTGAGCGTTGCGCCAGCATCCGCCGCACTTCGCGCCGCCGGCCTTTTTCCCGCGGGATACTCATGCCGTCGTAGCCCGTCGTCTGGTGACGCAGCCACGCAATCGTCGCCGCCTCCGCGCGGGCTTCGATTGGGATGCGTTGCGTCCGCGCGACCGTCCCGCTGCCCACCGGGGTCGCGTGCTCGGCGATCAGGTTGGCCACGGTGCGTGCGAGGAGCGCGTGCTGGGGGTGAAAGTTTAGAAAACCGAACACCGCGTCGCGGAACTCCACCGCGTACCCTTCCTCGGCTTCCGCCCGGCGGCGTCGGCCGGCGTCGAGTTTCTTCTGGTACGCCGGGTCCTCGCGCTCCGTCCGGAGCTCCGCCCGCAAGGCCTCGATCCGCGCGGCGGGTGCCCAGATGCCGCGGGAAAAGCGCTTGTTCCCCTTCACCTGAATCACCGTCAGCGTCGGGCCGTCCTCCTTGATCCGGCGGCTGAGCGCGGCATCGCCGGGCGGCAGCAGGCTCCAGTCATCGGGCACGGGTTCCAGCGCGCCCCGTTCGTTCAGGACGTGACGGGCAAGCGGAGCCAGGCGAACCTCACGCGCGAGCGATGACATGCGGCGAAGGAAAGCCCACGCCGCGCAAGCTCAAGCCCGGGTTTCCTCAAACCCTTGAGTCGCGAACGCGCGAAGGCGCAAAGGTCGATTGCGACGATTCTTCCCGATCGATTGCACTAGCGCTGCGCGATCGGGAGCGGCTGGGCTGCGGCGAGCGCCATCGCTGCCCAGGCCGTGCCGGCGGTCGAGATGAACTGGTCCCGGCCGTAAGGAAAGCCGCTCTCGAAATAGGGCTGCAGCCAGATGGCGCGCGTCTTCACGTGCCAGGTTCCATCGACCGCCTGCGTCCGGAGCAGATAATCGACGCCTTTCTGGTACACCGGGCTGGTGGCGGCCATCCGAGCTGCCGTATTGAGCGCATAAAGCACCTGACCGGTGGCGTAGGCGTCGGACTCGGTGTGGGAGAGCTGACTCCAGCCACCGTCGGCTCGCTGCATGGCAGCCAGGGCGCGACCGGCGGCCGCGTCCGGAGCCGCGCCGCCCCACGCGAGGCCCAGCAGATGAAACGCGCGATCTTGCGTCGAGGCCGGCTTCGCGCGCTGGAGCCAAGCGACGGCCCGGGCCACCGACTCCGCACTCGCCGCCTCGTGGCCCGCGGGCGCGTATTGCCTGATCGAGTAAATGGCGAGGGCGGCCGTCTGAAACTCGCCCACACCCATCGGCGGTCGCCTTCCCTCACTGGCCACCCAGTGTCCCTCCGGTTCCTGCAGGGCCTTGATCACCCGTACGACGGCGTCGGTGTAGTGGCTTCGCACCACTCCGTTCATCCCGGAGTCGAAGAGTTCCCATCCCTTGCTCGCGACATTCACGAGATCCAGGTCCATGACGCGCTCCGCCGAAGGCATGCCCGACGCGGGCAACTGCGGGATCTCGCGCGGTGCCGGCAACCCACGACCACGCGCGAAGGCGGCGGCCGCCGACGTCAGATCTTGCGAGTGACACGAATTGCAACCGGCAACGCGAATGAAGTTGTAGCTTTGTTTTTCGGTCATCGCCAGCGCGCGCTCCACCGCATCACGGATGGAAGAGCGGCGCTCGTCCCGGCCGGACGGCAGCGCGGCCGGTGTGGCCTCTGCGGACGGCATCCCGCCGAGGAGGCGCGTGATTTCGGTCAGGCCGCGCTTGGCCGCGAGGTCGCGGGCCGTTTCGTCGTAATCGGCCTTGCAGCCCGGGTCCGCGCCCTGCGCCAGCAGCAGTTTCACCGCGCCGGTGGGAATAGTGTCGGAACTCGCTGCCAGCATCAGCGGCGAGTAGCCGCGAATATTGCGCACGTTCACCTCGGCGCCGTGATCGAGCAGCAGGCGCACGACCGCCTCGTTGCCCGCGGTGCCGGCGTTGCCCAGCGCGGTTTCGCTGCGTTTGGTTTGGGCGCGAGCGTCGGCGCCGCGCTCGAGCAGCAGCCGGACCGCGGGCGGGCTGCCGCGGGAAGCCGCCACCATCAAGGCGGTCTCGCCCGCACTGTCAGTCGCGTTAACCGCGGCCTTCGCATCGATCAGCAGGCGAAGCGCCTCGACATCACCGCGGCCGGCGGCAGCCATCAGCGGCGTCCGCCCATTGGCGGTTTTCAGATTCGGCTCGGCGCCGTTCTCGAGCAGAAGCCGGAGCGTCGCATGGCCGTTCCCAAGCATGGCCGCGAGATAGAGGGGGGTGCGGCCATCGCCCTGCTTGGCGTTGACGCCCGCGCCACGGGATAGGAGCAGGCGTACCTTGGCTTCGTCGTGGATGGCCCAATGCAGCGGCGTGGATTTGCGCCCGTTGGTGGCATTCACCTCCGCGCCGGATTCGACCAGCCACTGCATCGTCGCGAGCGTCCCGAAGCCGGCCGCGTGATGCAGCGGCGTCGAGTCGGCCGCATCCGTCACCTTCAGGAGATCGGGATTCGCGGTCAGCAGCTTTGCGACCGTGGGCTGCGGCGCCGAACGGATCGTCGCGATCAAAGCCGCCAACTTCGGATCAATCCGTTTCGGCGGCGCTTCGACGGCGACGTCGTTCCGGAAATCGGCCCCCTGATCGATCCAGGCGCGCAAAATGCCGATCTCTTCTGGCGACAATTCGCCGTCCGGCGGCATCTGTTCGCCGCCGTCACCATCGACCACCTTGTGAATCAATTTACTCTCCGCGCTCTTGCCGGGAACGATGACCGGGCCGTAATCGCCGCCGCGCAGCGCGTTCTGCCGCAGGTCGAGCCGCAGGCCCGCCTGCTGCTTTTCGCCGCCGTGGCACTCGTAGCAATTCTTGTCCAGCAGTGGTTTGATATCCTTTACGTAATCGACCGCGCGGGTCGCGGCCGGCGGCAGCTTGATTTCCGCCGCGAAGGAAAAGGATGCGGCGAGAAAAAACCACCAGACACGTGTGAGCATGGCATTCATCGGGAGGACCGGGACGGGGTTGTTCGGGGCATTGGAGCCAAGGGTTCCCTGGCTGGACCTAATGAAGCACGGGGCACCGTGATTAAGTTATTGTGGCGCACGCTGGCAATAGGATTAAGGCGGTGCCCCGCCCAATGGCGCAAAGGTGCGATGGCCGCAAAGCTCGGCGGTTGGGAAACCGCCGCCTCGGCGCTTTTCCAAGCGCCGGTTTCATCGCCTGAGCGAGCGGTCGGTCCTCCCCTCGCTCACGCTCGTGGCTACGGGCCGGGACCGGCAGGCGGGCTGAGGTACAGCTGGCGCAGGTTGCGCAGCCGGGGCGGGAGGGTGTCGGCGGTGATCGCCGTCTCGACGACGCTCAGCGATTCGAGCGCAGGGAGCGGCGTGATGGCCGCCATCGTCTTTGCTCCGATGGCCGTGCGCGCGAGTCGCAGTACCCGCAGGTTCTTCATCGCGGCGATGGCGGGCGCGGATTGATCCGTAATCGCCGTCCCCGACAAATCCGCCCACACGATCGCTTCGCGCACGGGCGCGAAAGCGGCGAGCGCTTCGTCGCCGAACGCCCGCTTCAGCACCGCGGCGTTCAGCTCGAGGTCGGCCGACTGCCGCGATTGATAGGTGAGCACGTTCGGAAAGCGCGCCTGCAACTGCGCGACAGCCGGCGCCAACGGAGCGCGCAGCCTTGCGAGGGCTTTCGGATCGAGCTCGATATGCTCCGGGGGCCGCGCATCCTGTGGCAGCAGCTCCGGCAATTTTTTCGCGGCGGCGAGCGTGCGGCCGTCCACGCCAAAGCGGCCGAGCGTTCCCTCCGCGGGCGAGCCCAGTACGATCCAGCGGCGCAGCAGGGAAATCTCCTCCGACGTCGGCTGCGGCTGGCGTCGCGGTGGCATGTGTTGATAGTGGTGCAGCGGCAGCGCGATCCGCTGGATCAGCGCGCTTTTGTCGGGCTGTCCCGGCGTCACCGCCGCGCCGCCCTTGCCGCCGCGCTGCAGCGCCGCCCACGAATCCAGGATTAACCCGCCCTTGAACCGCTGCGTCGCGTGACAGTCGTAGCAGCGCGTCTGCAGGATCGGCGTGACGACATGAGTGTAGATGTCCCATTCCGCGACCGGCGTAGTCGGAAACACAATCGGCGCCCGCTTCACCACCTCGCGCCACGGCGCGCGCTCGTTGAGATAATTCTCCCCGTGCACGAGCGAGCCGCCCTCGTGCCCCGCCTTCACCAGCACGCCACACGTCAGCACCAGCAGCACCCGATAACTCCACGCGCCGGCCCGCGAGCCGCGGCCGGCCCCCAGTCGCACGAGCAACGTGAGCACCGCGAGGATGGCCGCCGCCATCCCGGCCTGCAAATGACGCTCCAGAATCGGTCCCTCCATTTCCTCGCTGCGCATCAGGAGCCAGCCGAACGCCATGGCGGTGACGGCGCCGGTCGCCCCCAGGAAAAGCAACAGCGCGGTGGGAAACCGCCAGCGCCCGCGACCGACGAATTCAATCGCCTCGCAAAACAGTGCGAGCAACAGCAGCGCGATCGGGAAATGCAGCACGACCATGTGCAGCCGCCCCACGAAAGCCGCCATCGCCTCCCAGCGCACCAGGAACATGAGCAACGCGGGCGCTGCCGCCAGCAGCGTAAGCCCAATCGCCCTGCCCCAGGAGGCTGCGCGCGGTTCGTCGAATGACTCGTGGGCGGGCCGCACGGTCACGCGATGATGTCGTGAATCACTTTCGCCGGCAGGACGCCGGTGAGCTTCTGGTCGAGACCCTGGAAGCGATAGCTCAGTTTTTCGTGCTCGAAGCCCAGCAGGTGCAGCATGGTCGCGTGGAGGTCGCGCACCTCGACCGGATCCTCGGCGACTTCGTAGCCAACGGCATCGGTCGCGCCGTAACTGTAGCCCGGTTTCACGCCGCCGCCCGCCATCCAGATGGTGAACGCGCTGGGACTGTGGTCGCGGCCGACGAATTTCATTTCCTGGCCGCCGCGATTTTCGCGCATCGGCGTCCGGCCGAACTCGCCGCCCCACACGACGAGCGTGTCCTCGAGCAGCCCGCGCGATTTCAGATCGTTGAGCAGCGCCGCCACGGGCTGATCGGTCTCGCGGCAGCGCTCGGCGAAGCCGGAGTTCAGTGCCTCGGACGCGCTCGCACCGTGCGAATCCCAGCCCCAATGATAGAGCTGGATGAAGCGCACGCCGCGTTCCGCGAGCCGCCGGGCCAGCAGGCAGTTGTTGGCGAAATTCTCCTCGCCCGGCTTGGTGCCGTACGCCGCGTGCACCGCGGCCGGTTCCTGCCGCAGGTCGAAGGCGTCCGTCGCGTCGATCTGCATCCGAAAAGCCATCTCGTATTGCGCGATCCGGGTCAGCGTCTCCGGATCGCCGGCCGCCGCGTGCGTCTCCCGGTTGATTTCGCCGATCGTATCGAGCACGCGGCGACGCAACGCGCGGCTCGTGCCCGGCGGATCCGAAAGGTAGAGCACCGGGTCGCCTTTGGCGCGGCACTGGACGCCCTGGTAGACGCTCGGCAGGAAGCCGGAACCCCAGAGCCCCTTGCCGCCGTCGGGCGTCTTGCCCCCGGACACCAGGACGATGAAGCCGGGAAGATTCTGATTCTCGGTGCCGAGCCCGTAGGTCGCCCAGGCGCCGAGCGAAGCGCCGCCCAGCCGCGGCGTGCCGGTGTGTACCAGCAGTTGCGCCGGCGCGTGGTTGAACTGCTCCGTCCGCATCGAGCGGATGAAACACACGTCGTCGATCTGCTTCTCGAAATGCGGCAGCCGATCCGAGATCCACGCGCCGCTC
>JBKJRG010000225.1:0-3311 GCA_046594805.1 Opitutaceae bacterium
ACCGACGACGCAATCGTCGATCACGCAGAAATTGCGGACATGGTTGGGACCCCACTGGCCAAAGCCAATCACGCCGACACGCACGCTGGACGGGGAGTCGGTCATTCGCCTCGCAGTTTTTTGGTCGGAGTCCGAACTGTCGAGAGGGAACTCGGGGCGGGTGCGGCGTTTACCCGGCTTTCACCGCTGTGTGGGGGCCGGCCCATTCACGGTTCGCTCGATCAGCGCGCGCCATTCCGCCAGCGAACCGCCCGTCGCGGCATGCACGTCGGCGGCGCTCAGCCGGTAAATCAGGATGGAGTAACCCGGCTGCCCGTCGGGTCGGCGCGGACGCAGGCAATAGCAGAGCCGCGCGAAGCGCAGCAATTCGTACCGCTGCCACAGGCCAGTCCAGCGCGCCGCCGGCGTTTCGCGCAAGAGCTCGGCGCGCCGCGCCGGATCTGCCTGGAATGCCAGCAGGGTGGGCTCGAGCCCCCGCAATTCCTGGAATTCCTTCTCGAGGGCGAGCGTCCAATCGCCGCGGATCGGACTATACACCTGCTGCAGCATCGTGGCGCTGACGGCGTACACGCCGGCGTCGAGCCGGTGCCAAAGTCGCGGAGCTCCCACCTGCGGCAGCGTGGGCAACCGGGTGGCGGCAATCCCTTCGTACGCCGGATCGCCGGTGCCGAAATAGGAGAGGAAAATTTTTTCGGCCGGGGCATGCTGCTCGAGCCATTTTTTCAGTCCCGGCAAATCCTGCCCCCAGTCGAGCGAGCTATCGACCAGGTGGCGCCACCCGTTGACCGGGCCCCCGATCACCTGGTTGAAATAGGCCAGATAATGCGGGCGGACCGCCCACGATTCGCCGGCGTGCCAGGCCGTGAGTCCCATGATCGTGGCTGCAACGAGCGGCCGGCGAAAATCCAGCCAACGACCGAGCCAGCCCGCGGCAATGAAGAGTACGGGATAGGTGGGGAGGATGTGGCGGTGGCCGATATTGAGATGGCTCGCCAAGGATGTCGCCCAGTAGACCGCAAACAGCGCGGCCAGCGGGGTCAACCGGAGGAGTTGCCGCACCGTGGCGGCGCGCTGGGCGTCATGCCGGCGGGCATACAGCTCGCGCGCAGCGGCCACGGCTCCGCCGGCCAGGAGCAGTAGAAACGGAATCGTGCTCTTGATGAGGAAGGCGAAGGGAAAAAAGGTGACCCAGCCCGTCAGGCTGTACTCGCCATTCATGAAGGCGCCGCGCGCCCGCGCGAACTGCAGCACGAACGTCAGGCCATAGAGCCACGCTTCCGGCAGCACGCGCCATTCCTTCAACCAGTAAATGGTCCGGGCAGGAAACCCGAGCCCGGTGAGCATCGCGCCCCAGCCGTGGTTGAAGGACGCGCCCCCGGCGAGCTCGGGCGCGAACGCGCCGAAGCGAAAACCATAGCAGGCCCAGATGACCGCCCACGTCACCGTGACATGCAGCATCGTCGTGCGCGCGAGGCGCGCTGCCACGGGGCGCCAGCCGCTGACGCGCGCGCGGGGCACCGCCCAAACCAGCGCGGTCAGCGCGAACATCGGCGGCAGCAGCACCGCGGAAAATTTCGCCACAAACGCAAGGCCCAGGGTGACCGCACTGAGTGCCGCCCACTTCGCCCCCGGTTGCTCGAGGTGCCGCCACCACGCCCCCAGCGCCGCGACGAAAAAGAAAGTCATCACGACGTCCGAGGTCGCGAGGGCCCCATGCGCGAGGAAGGCGGGGCAAAACACGTAGAGGATGAGCGAGAGAAACGCCCCCCGCCAGCCGAAGAGCGCGCGCGACCAAAAGAAGACGAGCAACGCCGTCGCGGCGCTGGCGAGGGCGATCATCGCGCGGCCGAGAAAGAGCATTTCCGCCGCGGAGAGGCCCTGCTCGTAGAAAAAAACGTGGCCGACGTTCCACACATCCGCCACCTGCCACGTTTCGAGCCCGGCCGGGGGCAGCGGCGCCCGGGCGAGCGTCAGCGGGATCGCGGCGAGCCGTTGGGGCAGGTTGCCATTCTCCGGTTGCAGCCGGAAATCCCGCCTCACGTTGTAAGCCTGCCCCGCCGTGAGATGGGCGATCTCGTCGGCCGTCATGCTTTTCCCCGCGGCGGCCGTGACGGCGAGGACGGCGTGCAGCAGCGCCAGCAAAACGGCGAGGGTGATCAGAAAGCGGGCGGAAGGGCGGGCGAAGGCGCTCGGCACGTTTTGAACTTGGAGAGTTCGGCGGCCTAAAACAACGTCTTCCCCACCTCGGATGGATCCCACGGAATACGCCAACATCGCTGCGCTCGAGCAGGACCACTGGTATTATTCGGGGAAGCGCCGCTTCGTGCGCGATTGGATTTTCCGGGCCCGCCCGCCGCAAACGAAAGACGTGTTGCTCGACTGCGGCGCCGGCACCGGTGTTTTCGCCAAGGAAATGGAGGCTTCGTGCCGCGTCCTCGTCCTCGATGATCACGAAGAGTCCCTGCGCCTGCTGCGCACCCGCTTCCAACCGGATCAAATCCTGCAGCTCTCGGGTGATCGGGTGCCGCTGCCGGATGGCGCGCTCGAATATGTGACCGCGCTCGATGTGCTGGAGCACGTGCCGGACGACGCAGCGGTGGTGCGCGATTTCCACCGGCTGGTGAAGCCCGGCGGCATCGCCGTCATCACGGTGCCGGCCAGCATGGCGCTGTGGAGCGACTGGGATGTGGCGCTCCATCATTTCCGGCGCTACGATCGCGCCGGGTTGCGCGCGCTCTTTCCGGTGTCCGGCTGGGATATCGTCTACGCCAATTACACCAACGTCCTGGTTTATCCCGCGGTGTGGGCGGTGCGCAAATGGCGCGCCCTGGGCAAACGGCTTGGCCGCTCCGGATCGGCGAGGCGCTCGGAGGACAAGCTCCCGCCGCGCCCGCTCAATGCACTGCTCCGCGCGATTTTTGCGGGCATGGCGCACTGGCCGGTGCCGTTTCCCTTTGGCGTCAGCCTGGTCCTCGTCGCCCGCCGCCGGGGCTAGCATTACGCTGTCACTCTCCTCCGCTTTCCCGTGCGGGTTTCAGAGGTATTTTCACGTAATACGTGAAAATGAAAGAATCCGCATTTTGAAACGGGAATTATCAGAGTAATGCTAGTGCACAAATCGCGCCTCGGCCAAGCGTCGGCCGCTATCGTCGCGCAGATACAGCACGCCGTGGCCGGTCGAAAAGTTTTCGGGAAAGCGGTCGGTGCGCACCTCGATCCGCACGAGCCCGCCGGCCTCGAAGGGAAACGCCACGGCCCGCGGGGCGCCGGCCTGGCGCCCGGCCGAGTTGAGCGGCGTCACGAAAATCTCC
>JBKJRG010000303.1:0-16514 GCA_046594805.1 Opitutaceae bacterium
CTGGCCATTCATCCCTTGCGGCCAGTCGGCGCACCGCCCACCGTGCGGAAGTCGCGACGTCGTCGACGGCGCGTCGAGCCCGACCCTACTCTCCCGCCCCCACCCGCTCATGAAATCGCACTCCCCCCTGCTCTTGCTTCTCATCCTTCCCCTGTTGGGCCTGTCGCTGCGCGCCGCCACCGATCCCGCCGCCGCCTGGCGCGCCGCGGACGACGCCCGCGTGGCCGCGATGATCTCCGCCGACCCGGCGCAGATTGCCGCAACGTTTTCCGACGACTTGCTGTATGTCCATTCCAGCGGCAGCACGGATAACAAGGCCTCGTTGACCGCCGCGCTCACGTCCGGGCGATCCAAATACAACACGATCACCTACGAGAGCCGGGAATTCCGCGAAATCGTTCCCGGCCTCGTGCACATGACCGGCCGCGGCCGGTTCGTCCTGGGAAAAGCCGCGCCGTTCAACGAACTGCACCTTTGCTTCCTGGCCGCTTACCGGCTGGAAAAGGGCACCTGGCGTTTCATCGCCTGGCAATCCTGCAAGCTGCCGGAGACGCCGGCGCCCGCCGTCAAACGGTGATCGTCCTCCGCGAACGGGGCCGCGGCGACCACGGCGCGTTCACCTGATACGGCTCGCAGAACCGTAAATGGGGCCGCGGCGCCCTCGCCGCGGTTCGTACAACAACGCGGCGAGGGCGCCGCATCCCCAGGAACCTGCCCGTAGCCACGAGCGTGAGCGAGTGGTGGTCAGTCTGCTCGCTCCCGCTCGCAGCAACGAAACGCCTCTACTCACCCTCACCGCCTCGGCCAAAACACGAGCGCGGCAATTACGGCACCCGCCAGCAAAGCGATCGTCACCCGGGCCGAAGCTGGCAGAGAAGCGGGCCGCGGAAGCGCCACCGCTGCCTCAATCCGGGCGGCCGGCGCGGCGGCAGTCGGAGCCGGCACGGCGGGGGCGCTATCCCGGCGCCCCGGATTCGGCGCACGGCTCCCGGTCACAACTTCCTGCAGCCGTGCTTCGGGCGTACCGCGCTGCCCGAGCAGCCGCTGCACCCGCTCGCCCAGGCCCCAGGCGCCTTCACCCCCGGGGAGGCGGAGGGCGTGCACCGCGCGGAATTCATCAGGCATGCGCGCCTTGGCCGTGGCGGTGGCGTCAACCACGATGGGCATCAGGAAAGCCTGATCGCCGGCCAGCTTTCGCGCCCGCTCCACCCCCAGCATCCATTCGTGCCGGAAATGTCCCTCGTCGCGCGCTTCCGTGTGCTCCGAGATAATTGGGATGAACAGTGCGCACTCCCCGATCTGCGTCCGGATTTTCTGGTCCCACGCCTCGCCCCCGCGCAGCGCGCTGTGATCGAACCACACTTCGACGCCGTCCTCCCGCAGGGCTTCGCAAATCTTGCTCGCCGGATCCGCATCCTCGACCGCGTAACTGAGAAAAACCGTGGGGCCGGTTGAACCCGGATGCTCACTGCTCATTTCGAAAGGTAGCGCACTCACGCCTGGCCTTTCCGACTAGGGGCAGACCGCCCTGCCTGCCGTTGCGATTCCAGCCAGCGGGGCCGCCTGACGGAGCGATACGCTGTTTTCATTCGGGCTGGAAGAGCGGAACCGGGCTGGCTGGACATCCGCCCCAAGGGAATGATTCCCGCGCGAGCCAAGCCAGCCGAAAATCCGCCAACATGAAATGGATCGGGGCGAGGTTTGGCCCTGTCGAGCCGCCCGCTTGCTCCGCTGTCGGCCAGGTCGCCGACCTGGCACGTACGTCGCCAGCTCAGCGAGCTGGCCTACAGCGCACCGCAAAGCCGGCCGCGCCCTCGCCGCGTTGCTGCCGTTCGTACTTACCGCCCCCCGAGCGCGGAGCTTGACGCCATTTCCGCTTCCGCGCGTTATCACCTCTCCCCCCCGCGTGCTCCAGCCCACGGCCATTGGTCAGGATTTCTTCTGGGACGATCTGCTCGAGTATATCGAGGAGCGTCGTGTCATCCCCATTGTGGGCGCCGAGCTCCTGACCGCGAACGACGGCCAGGGCAACGAGGCGCCGCTGATGCGCGTGCTCGCCGCCCAACTCGCGGCGCGACTGCGCGTGCCGGCCGAGGACTGCACGGGCGACGATGCGCTCCACGTCGTCGTCTGCCGCTATCTGCAGCGCGGCGGACGGCGCGAAGAGGTCTATCCGCGCATCCGCACCTTGATGAAGGAGCTGGCCCCGGCCGTGCCGCCGGTGTTGCGCGAGCTCGCGAAGATTCGGCATTTCAATCTTTTCGTCACGACCACGTTCGACTCGCTGCTGGCCCAGGCACTCGACGACGAGCGCTTCGCCGGCGCACCGCGCACGACGTCGATCGCTTACGCGCCGAACCACGTGCAGGATTTGCCGCCGGCGGCGCAACGCGGAGAAGCACCCACGGTGTTTCACCTGCTCGGACGGCTGTCGGCGTCGCCCGATTACGTCATCACGGAAGAGGACACCCTGGAGTTCTTCACCTCGATGCAGTCCGAGTCGAAGCGACCCGGCGTGCTGCTCGATGAGTTGAAATCGAGCCACCTGCTGCTGCTGGGGAATTCGTTTCCCGACTGGCTCTCGCGCTTCTTCATCCGGATCGCGAAGAGCGGCCGGCTCTCGCTCCAGCGCGAGGAACTCGAGATCATCGCGGACCGCACCACGGTCAACGATCCCAAACTCGTGCTCTTCCTGCGGAATTTCAGTTACCGCACGCAGGTCTACGAGCAGGGCTCCGCCACCGATTTCGTGCGCGAGCTGACGGAGCGTTACCTCGCCCGCAATCCGCCGAGCGCCGCAAGTCCCGGCGAAACGCCGCGCAGCGGGGCGAAGGTGGAGAGTGAAGTCCCGGCCGCGAACGCCGGCAGCACCATGAAGCCCGGCTCGGTCTTCATCAGCTATTCCCGCCCCGATGCGGCGGCCGGCAAAAAGCTGCACGATGCGCTGGAGGCGGCCGGCATCGACGTGTGGTTCGATCAGCGCCGGCTGGAGGGCGGCGACGACTTCGACGTGCAGATCAAGCGCAACATCCGCGCCTGTTCGTTTTTCCTGCCGGTGATCTCGGCCTCGACGCAGTCACGCCATGAAGGCTACTTCCGGCTCGAATGGGATCTGGCGGTGGAGCGCTCCCGGCTGATTGCCGACACGGTGCCCTTCATCCTGCCGCTGGTGATCGATCCCGTGAACGAAGCCGATGCGCTGGTGCCGGAGAAATTCCGCAGCGTGCACTGGACGCGGCTGCCCGGCGGCGAACCCACGCCGGAGTTTGTCGAGCGGATGGTGCGCTTGATCCGCGACCACCGCAAACGCGAGCGGGGGCTGGTATGAGCGCGGCCAACGCTCAACATTCAACGCTTAACTCTCAACGCTCAATGGCTGATCCCAAGTACGATTTGGAAGAGCGCTTGTTGGAATTTGCCGTGCGTATCATTCGGCTTACAGAATCGATGAAACGCACTCCGGCGGGAATCTATGTTGCCGACCAACTTCTCCGCTCCGGCACGTCTCCGTATGGCCACCACGGCGAGGCGGAAGGCGCGGAATCGCGAGACGACTTTATTCACAAGCTCAAGGTGTGCTACAAAGAACTCCGTGAAGCGCGACGGTGGCTGCGCCTCGTGCAACGCACCCCGTTGGTGGAAAAGCCAGAGTTGCTCGAGCCCCTTCGAGGTGAGGCCGAGGAACTGGTGCGGATTTTTTCAGCGAGCATTCGTACCGCTGCCGCCAAGCGGCTGAACGGTACAACCGGTCAACGCTCGACCCTCAGCGCTCGACGCCCAGGCGGAAAAGTTGAACGGATGACGCTATGAATCCCGCGCACCCCGACTTGAACGTTAAGCGTTCAGCGTTGAAAGTTGAGCGTTCCACGGAGACCGCCGCGGTCGACGTGGCCAATCCGTGGCCGGGATTGACGTCGTTCACGGAAGACACGCGCGGGTTTTTCTTCGGGCGCGGCAAGGAGACCGATGAACTCTCCCGGCTCGTCCGGCGGGAGACCCTGACGGTGTTGTTCGGCCAGTCGGGCCTGGGCAAGAGCTCGCTCCTGCAAGCCGGCCTGTTTCCCATCCTGCGCGAGAGCGATCACCTGCCGCTTTACCTCCGGCTGGATCACAACGCGGATGGCACGCTCGCCGATCAAGTGAAAGTCGCACTGGCGGCCGCGTTTGCCGCCGCGAAGGCGGATGCACCGGCCATTGGGGTCACCGAGACGCTCTGGGAATATTTTCACCGGAAGGACGTCGATATCTGGAGCGCAAAGAATCAGCTGCTCACGCCGGTCCTCGCTTTCGATCAGTTCGAGGAAATCTTCACCCTCGGCCGCGCCGACGAGGCGAGACGGGAGCGCTCGCGGGCATTCCTCATCGAGCTGGCGGACTTGGTGGAGAACCGCGCGCCGGCGGAGTTAAAGGCGCGCTTCGAGCGCGGCGAGGCGGAGCCCGCGCGCTACAATTTCGACAAGCCCTCGTGCCGCGTGATCCTCAGCCTGCGCGAGGATTTCCTCCCGGACCTCGAAGGTCTGAAGCAGGAGCTGCCCGCGCTGATCCACAACCGGCTCCGGCTCAAACGGCTCAACGGTGCGCAGGCGCTCGAAGCCGTCACGCGTCCCGCGCCGCATCTGCTCGCCGAAGGCGTCGGCGAAAAGATCGTGGAGTTCGTGTCCGGAGCTCGCGGCGGTTCAGCGGAACGGTTGCTGGAAATGGAAGTGGAACCCGCGCTACTGAGCGTGATCTGCCGCGAGCTGAACGAGCGCCGCCGCACGCTCGGCCAGGCCCAAATCACCCCCGACCTGGTATCGGGCAACCGCCGTGAGATCCTGAACGATTTCTACGAGCGCAGCGTAGCCGATTTGCCGGAGGCGATGCGGATCTTTGTCGAAGACCACTTGCTGACGAAGTCCGGGTTCCGCGACAACCTCGCGCTCGAAACCGCGCTGGAATATCGCGGCGTCACGCGCCCCTTGGTCGACATCCTGGTCGCCCGCCGGCTCCTCCGCGTCGAAGAGCGCGCCGGCATCCAGCGGGTCGAGCTCACGCACGACGTGCTGGCGGACGTCGTCCGCGCCAGCCGCGATTCGCGCCAGCAACGGCTGGCAGTGGCGGACGCCGGGCGCCGCACGCGCCGGATGCGGTACGCGATTGCGGGGCTGGTGGCGGCGGTAATCGCGCTGAGCATCGGTGCCGTGTTTGGAATCCGCGCGCAGCGGCGCTCCGCGGAACAGGCGGGTCGAGCTGACCTCCTGCTCGGCTCGCGTATGCTGGACGATGGCAAAGTCGCCGATGGGCTCGCGTATCTCGTGAACGCGGCACGTCGGGATCCGACCAATACGGTGATTGCACCGCGATTGCTAACCGAGCTTGCGGCACGGAGTTTCTGCCTGCCGATCGGGCTTCCAATCTCCCTACCAGCCCCTGCCGTCCGTGCGGAATTTTCCGCGGATGGAAACCGGATCTTCGTGCAAAGCGAGGACGACATCCTGCGGGTAATTAATGCTGGCGACTGGAAGGTAGAGCGGGAGTACCGGTTCGCGACAAAGCTCGTCCGCGGTGGGTGGACGCTTCCTACGAATAACCCCGCAGTCGTGGCCGTAAGTTTCGAAGACAACTCGTTTGTCGTGTGTGACGTTGAAACGGCACGGCTCATAAGCTTGCCGATCCGACCGCCGAAGGGCCTTGAACGTCAACGAGTCATCATTAGCCCAGATGGGAAATGGCTGGCCTGCGGCGATGCCACGCGTGTATGTATATGGTCCTCTGATACTGGCGAATTGCGGGCGACAGTTGCAGGCAACGGTGAGTACCAATTTAGTCCCGACAGCCGGCGGCTTGCGACCGGCAATCGCGGCAACAGCATTCAAAATTGGTCCGTGCCAGACGGGACCCCAATTGGTGCCCCAATCCCGCAAGGAGCCTATTCTGTCGGGTGGTTCTACAGCCCCGATGGCCAGCGGTTGTTCATTCGCTATTCACGGTCTGTCCAAGCCTACGATATCAGAACCGGCGAGGCATCAGGTCCGTTCATCACTTTCGACACTGGAAGTAGCTTCTCCTGGGTTGGAGACCTCAGCATAACAGTCCTCTCGCCCGATGGCAGTCGTCTCGTTCTGAGTGGTCAGGACCGAAAGGCGCTGGTGCTCGATGTCATCACGGGTAAGCACGCTGTGCCGGCATTGGAGCATGGGGGTCCAATTATCGAAGCCAAGTTCAGTCGGGATGGAAAAGTCCTCTTCACCAACTGCGTCGACGGGCTCTTTCGGTTGTGGGATTTGGAAACGGGAAAACTCCTCGCCGCACCTACGTTCAAGCAGGATAGATATGCACCGGCGGCTTTGTCGCCAGACGGGAAGACGGTCGTCGCGTTCTCCGACACTGGACCCGCGCATCTCCTTCGATTGACTCATGGGCCGGCCGAACCGCTCGTTTTCCCGCGCGATGCCACCGTTGCCATGGTTAACTTAATGCGGACTACGCCGACCCGGCTGGCTTGGTTGAGCCCAACTGAGTTCAAGCCAATAGATGTTGCGTCTGGACGCGATGTGGAGGGTGCCTACTCCTTCCCGGGGCGGATCATGGGGCCGGCCGGAAGCATTCGGTCACTTTACGGTCAAACCGCAGACGCCGGAGACGTATTGGTGGTGCGAACAACGCCTGCGGGCGAACCGGCCACCTGGCGTGCCTGGACGCTGGGCGAACGCGAAATCGAACATGACGTAGGGCTGGTGGATGTTCCGCGTGACGTGACGTATTTTAGACCAAGTCAAACCGGCTTTCTCGCTGCAGCCAACGGAACTGGCCCTACACAAAATACGGTAGGCATCTGGGACCTGCGATCCGGTCGACGCGCAAGCACGCTGACGACCGAGAAATCCATTGCCGCTGACAATATCACAGTCATCAGCCGCGACAGGAAGCGCGCCGCTTTTCGAACGATCGATCACGTCGTTCATGTGGCGGACATCGCGGCTGCAAAGGAGTTGTTCGAGTTGCAGCTTACTGGCGGTCGAGCGTCAATTGTCAGCTTCCGGTTCACGCACGATAGCGCGCAGTTGTTGACGGGAGACAACTGGGGTGGTGTGCAAGTTTGGGACGCGCACACGGGACGGCTGGTGCAAACAACGCAGGCTCATCGCGCATTGGTTCAGCGGTTCGATTTCTCGACCGATGGACGGTACTATGCCAGTCTATCGGCCGACGGATCGGTCCAAATTTGGGACGCCAAGACCCATACGACCGAGGGTATGCAATTGCTCCAGCCCGGCGCGAGCTCACGGGCTGACTTCAGCTCCGACAATGCTCGAATCATCATGCCTTCGATTGGTGGAACGACGCGGATCTGGGACGTGCGATCGGGGCAGGCGTTGACTCCCTTGATGGATCACCATGGTGAAACCGTCGGTGTGGTAGCTTATAGTCCCGATGGGCGTTTTCTCCAAACCTACGGTACAAGTGGAGTAGCAAAACGCACCATTCGCATTTGGTCTGCGCCGCCCGACGGTCACGGAGCACGCACACCAAAATGGCTTCTGGATCTCGCGACCATTTGCGCGGGTCAGCGGCTTACCGACGAAGGCAAGTTCACGAGTGCCGCCGATAAGTTTGACAGCATAGAGGACCTTCGCCGCGAACTCACGGCGCTACCCGCCAGCGATCAATACGCCGAATGGGGCCGCTGGTTCCTCTCCGACAGCCCCACCCGCTCGATCGCCCCCGGCTTCACCATCACACCGGCGGAAGCAAAGAAACTGCGCGAAGATTGGGAGGCAGCGATGGCACCAGCGACCCCACGCACTGGAAACTAGTCCTCATTGCCTGCGCCATTCCGCCCCCATGATCCTCACTCGGCCCGCTCCGAAACTGGAGCGTCAAGAGTTGAGAGTTCAGCGTTCCTCCCCCCGGCCGCCCAATCCGCAATCCACGCCGCCCCGTGTCACGCTGCGCGGGTGGGCCGCGCTCCACCTCTTGAGGCCACCCGCCCGCCCCCACCCCGGCGCCGAAAGTGTCACTTATTAAGTGACACTTTTGCAGCCGGCCGCCAGGCTCCTTGGCATGGACGATCCGCTTTCTCCCGCCATCAGGAACCTGGTCCCGTTACTCGATCTGCTCACCTTCGCCGCCGAGCAGTCGGCCCACGCCGCACGCAAGGTCTACCGGGTGGCCAGGCGCCAGCGACGGGGTGCCACCCTCCGGCCCGGGCCCCATACTCCTCTCTGGAATGAGCTCGTGAAAGAGGCGCGCACCCATCTCGGGCGCTACGGGGAAAAGGCCAAGCTCGCACGCATCCTCGGCGTGCCCCGCCAGCGCGTGCACCAATACCTGCGAGCCAAATCCGCTGGTCCCGACGCCGAACGCACCCTGCGTCTGCTGATCTGGGTGCATGCGCGGCGGAGCGGACGCGACCCGGCATAGTGTCACTTATTAAGTGACACTTTGCCCAAGGCGTCGCGAGACTTGCCTCGAGGGCAGGGCGACGGGGGGCGCAGCGTGAACGGGCCAGGAGGGTGGAATGACTACGGGCCGGGTGCCGCATTCGCCGTTGACAGGGCTCCGCCGCGCGCGGTCACACTCCGGTCCACCCTCGAATGACTGTCCCGTCGGAGCTGCCGTTTTTTCACGTCGTTGGTTTTTCGGGACACCGCCAGCTGGGCGATTCCGCCGCGGTGGCGCGGGCGATTGGGGAGGAACTGGCCCGGTTGCGCGCGGAAGTCCGCGGCCACTGGGTCGCGCTTTCCTCCGTCGCTGAGGGCAGCGACCAGTTGTTCGTCGAAGAGGCGCGGCGGCGCGCGCTCACCTGGCATGCCATCCTCCCGCTGCCGCGGGCCGAGTTCGAGGCCGACTTTTCCCCGGCGGCCTGGAGCGAAGTCGAGCGTGTGCTCGGTGGCGCGGAGCAGGTGCGCGTCATCGCGGAAAACGGCACGCGGGAGGACGCGTACCTCGATTGCGGCATGGAGACCGTCAACGGCTCGGATGTCCTGCTGGCCGTCTGGGATGGCGAACCCGCGCGGGGCAAGGGCGGCACGGCGGACGTGGTCGAGTACGCCCACTCGCTCGGCAAGCCGCTCGTGATCATTCACGCCACGACCCTCGCGGTGCGGCGGGAAAATTTCGCGGAGTTCGGCCGCGAGGACGCGACGCTCGCCGGTCTCAACCGGCTGCCGCCGGCTCCCGGGCCCCTGAGTCCCAACCCGTTCGCCGCGCCCCCGGAGATCTGCGCCTTCCAGCATAAATGCGATCGCGCGGCCAGTCACGGCGCTCCCCAGTTCCGGCGGTTGATCGTGCTCACCGTCGTCCTGCATGTCGCGGCCACGCTCGTCGCCGGGGCCGCGCTTTCCTACGATCTGCATTGGGACTCGATCCCATGGGTCAAGCTCATCTGCCTGGCCTCCGCCCTCGGCGTGGCCATCATGCTGCGGCAGCATCATCATTCTCATGACAGCTGGGTGCGCTGCCGGCTGGCGGCCGAATTTTGCCGGTCGGCGCTCGCGATGTGGGGCCTTCCGCGCGCCGCGCCCCTCTTCGAGGATCTCGAGCTGCCCGGGGTCCGGGCGCTGACGCGAACCCTGCACATGCTCCACACCCGCTCCGCCGCGACGCAGCCGGTGCCGATGGAGGAATTCAAGCGGGTCTACCTTGCACAACGGGTCGACGACCAGCTGCGCTATTATCGGCGGCAGGAGGCGCGCGCGCTGCCCCTCTTCAAACGGCTCAAGGTCGGTTTCTGGATCGCCACCCTGCTCGCGATGGTTTGCACGATGGCCTACGCCGTTTGCGACGCTTCCGGAGTCGCGGTGACTCCGCTTTTCCGCGCCACGATGTTCTACCTGCTGCCCATTTCCCTGCCCGTGGTGGCGGCTTCTTTTATTTCGCTGATCTCGATCAACGACCTCCAGCGTCGGGTCGCGCGGTTTCGCGAAATGCAGCTGATGCTCGAGGGCAGCCGGAAACAAATCACGTACTGCCAGACGTGGAACTCGCTGGAGCGAATCGTGCGGAAGACCGAGCGCGGTCTGCTGCAGGAGGTGCTCGAGTGGCATTCGATCACCAGCTTCGCCGAGTCGCACTAGCAGCGACACGCTCGAGCATCACGCCTGCGCCCGTGGCACGGCATTCGTCACCGTGGATTCTTCGCTTCGCTCAGAATGACAATTGGGACTCAACCGGATAAAGCGGCCCCCTCGCCGCCCCGTGCCCGATTCCGCCGTGCAATTCAGGGTCGGGTTTGTTTCGCTCGCCCGCAGATGCACCCCGTCTTCCTCTCCGTCCCCCTGCTCTCCATCGCGTTCCTTGCCAGTTGCGCGTCACCGGGCCGGCGGGCCGACTACGATCTGGTAATCCGGCATGGCCAGGTGGTCGACGGTACCGGCGCACCCGCGGCTCGGGGCGATGTCGCGATCCGCGACGGCCGGATTGCGGCCATCGGCGCGGTCACCGGCACGGCCCGCCGGGAGATCGATGCAACGGGGAAAATCGTCGCGCCGGGATTCATCGACGTGCACACGCATTCGGAGGATATCGCCGACCTGCCCGTGGCCGAAAACTTCCTGCGGATGGGCGTGACCACGATCATCAGCGGCAACTGCGGCAGCTCGAAGACGGATGTGGCGGACTATTTCGCCACGCTCACGCGGACCAAAGTGGCGGTGAACGTGGGCACGCTCGTGGGCCAGGGGAGCGTGCGCGGCCAGGTCATGGGCGGCAGTTTCATGCGCCCGCCCACCGCGGCGGAACAGGAAAAAATGCGACAGCTCGTCGCCCAGGCGATGAAGGACGGCGCGGTCGGCCTGAGCACCGGATTGATTTATCTCCCGGGCACGTTCGCGAAGACGGACGAGATCATCGACCTCGCCAAGGTCGCGGCGGCGAACGGCGGCATCTACGTCAGCCACATGCGCCATGAAAACACGCGGATCTTCGAGGCGCTGGAAGAGCTGGCCGAGATTGCACGCGGCGCGGGCATTCGCGCGGAGGTTTCCCATCTGAAGCTGAGCGGCCCGGCCGCCTGGTCCCGGGCCGACGAGGTGATCGCCTGGCTCGCCAGGAAGCGCGCCGAAGGCCTCGACATCACGCAGGACCAATATGCCTACACCGCGTCGAGCACGGGCATCGCCACGCTCGTGGCCAGTGAAGCGCGCGAAGGGGGCACCGGGCAATTCATTGCCCGGTTGAAGGACCCCGCCAAGAAGGCGGCCATCGTCGATGAAATGAAGACCAGCCTGCAGCGCAGCCAGCGCCAGGACTTCACGTATGCCGTGATCGCAAACTACGAGCGCGACCGCCGGCTGAATGGCAAAACCATCCCCCAGGCCGCGAAACTCGTGCGCGGCGCCGATTCGCTCGACGACCAGATCGAACTGGTGCTCGACATCGTGGCCCACGGCGGCGCCCAAGGGGTTTTCCACGGCATGAACGAGGCCGATTTGCAGAAATTCATGGTGCAGCCGCTGACCATGATCGCCTCCGACTCGGGCCCGCGAAAATACCAGGACGGCGTCCCCCACCCGCGCGGCTATGGCAACAATGCGCGCGTGCTGGCCCGCTATGTGCGGGAATTGAAACTGCTCACGCTCGAAGATGCGGTGCGCAAAATGACTTCCTTGCCGGCTCAGACTTTTCGTTTGAAGAACCGGGGAGAATTGAAGCCGGGCTTTGTCGCCGATGTCGTGGTGTTCGATGCCGCGAAGGTGGACGCGCCCTCCACCTTTGAAGATCCGCACCACTATGCGGTGGGCTTCAGCGAAGTAGTGGTGAACGGCGTGCCAGTCATTCGGGGCGGGCAGCTGACCTCAGCCCGGCCGGGACGCGCGGTGAAATTGCAGGACGAATAATGGCGGCGTGATGGGCCGGGGAACCTCGCGGAGTTTCCACCGGGAACCCAAGCCGGCTCGGAGAACCGGCCCCACCCCGGAAGCGGCAAACTTGCCACTCATCACTCGCCACGTGTCACTTCAACCGAATGGCCCGCATCGTCATCACCACGTTTGGCTCATTGGGCGATCTCCATCCGGCGATCGCCCTGGCCCGCGGACTTCGCGCGCGGGGCCATGATGCCGAGATTGCGACCAGCGAACCTTACCGGGCAAAAATTGCCGCGCTGGGCCTGCCTTTCCGGCCGGTGCGACCCGATCTTTCGCTGACCGATCTCGCGATGGTGCGGCGCGTGATGGACGGCACGCGTGGTTCCCACTACCTCATGCGAAAACTGGTCTTTCCCAGCGTGCGCGACATGTACACCGACCTCATGGCGGTGACGGCAGGCGCGGACCTGCTGGTGACCACCGAACTCGCCTGCGCCGCCCCGCTCGTCGCGGAGAAAACGGGAATTCCGTGGGCGTTCTTCTCGCTGTCGCCGATTTCGTTCCTTCCCCGCTTCGATCCGTCGGTACTACCCGGGCCGCCGGGAACGAATCTTCTCCTTTCCGCCGGTCCAACTGGGACGCGCGTGCTCCTGCAGCTCGCCCGGCTGTTCTCGCACGGATGGTCCCAACCGGTGCGAATCCTCCGGGCGGAACTCGGCCTCGCGCGCGGCCGCTCGCCGCTCTTCGAGGGAAAATTCTCGCCGCAGCTAAACCTGGCGCTGTTTTCCGCGGCGTTGCAGCCGCCTCAACCCGACTGGCCGCCTCACACCCGGCAAACCGGATTCTGTTTCCACGATGAAGAGGAACAGACGTCCGGCCTCCCGCCGGAGGTCGGACGTTTCCTCGCCGCGGGCGAACCGCCCGTCGTGTTCACGCTGGGTTCGGCCGCCGTCCATCTGGCACGGGACTTTTACGCAGAGAGCGCCCGCGCCGCGCAACTGGCCGGCCGGCGTGCGCTCCTCCTCCTTGGGGCCAATCCGCCTCCGCCGGACCTTCCCGCGACCGTTTTCTCGTGGGATTATCTCCCCTATCGCCAAATTTTCCCCCACGCGGCCGCGGTCGTTCACCAAGGCGGGATCGGGACGACGGCGCAGGCCCTCCGGGCCGGCCGGCCGATGCTCATCGTGCCCTTCGCGCACGACCAGTTCGACAACGCAGCGCGCATTGTGCGGCTCGGCGTCGGCCGCACGGTGACACGCGCCCGTTTCCGCGCCGCCCGCGGCGCGCGCGAAATCAACTCCCTGCTCATGGAAAATCACTTCAGCCGGACGGCGACCGCGCTCGGAGCAAGAATCCGCCAGGAAGACGGCGTCGGCCGCGCGAGTGACGCCCTCGAGCAGCTCTTGCGCTGACTCCGCGCAAAACCCGCACCCGGCCAGCCCCCGCCCGCCGCTTCAGGCCAGGTAGCGGAACAGCGCCCAAATCATCAAGGCGCTCCCGACCACAGTGAGCAGCGGCCCGCTGACGGTGTAGAAGGTTACCATCCGCGACGCCTGCGCCTCGGTTAATTTACCGTCTTTCAGCCGCTCCTCCGCCGACATCCGCTGCCGCGGCACCTGCCATTGAAACAACATGCCCAGCACGGTCAGCGCGGCACCGAGCAAAAAACCGACCTCTTCGTCGAAATTCGGCATCGCCAGCGCCACCATGCCGAGCGCCTGACCCGCTGGCAACTGATCGAGTAAAAGTGCGGGGAGATTCATCGGGGCGGCCTCAGGCTGGGGGACGGCCACCACCACCCGCAATCCAAGTCATCGCTTTTTCCGCCAGGGTATCAAAGGCCCGGACGCACAACTCGAGGTGCTCCTCCTTCGTGTCTTCGATCTTGTTGTGACTGATCCCGTGCAGGCTTTGCACGAACATCATCACCGTGGGCACCCCGGCACCGGAAACCTCGGCGGCATCGTGCAGCGGCCCCGACGGGAGCCGGTGGGCCACCGGCGTGACTTCCTTGATCGCGGACTCGCACATCGCAATGAGGTCCGGATGAAAGGGTCGGGGTTCGATGTGCCAGAGTCGCTCCCACGCCACGCTGACCCCGCCGTCCCGCCCGAAGCGCTCACTCGCCTCCCGGGCCTCCTGCATCATCCGCGCCAGCGCCGGCGGCTCGAGGTGACGCTGGTCGAGCGTGATCCGGCATTCCTCGACGACGCTCGTGACAATGCCGGGCTTCGTCGAGCAGGCGCCAATGGTGCACACGCCGTTGCCGCTGCGCTCCGCGATGCGATAAATCTCCGGGCCCATTCGCGCGGCGGCCAGGAAAGCGTCCTTCCGCCGGTTCATTGGCGTGCTGCCCGAGTGCGCCGCCTGCCCGCAAAACGTGATCGCGTGCCGCTCGACGCCAAAGGTGCCGAGCACTGCGCCCAGGGGAAGGTCGAGGTCGAGCAGCACCGGCCCCTGCTCGATGTGCAGCTCGATATAGGCCGCGGCACTTTTCAATTCCACGCCGCAGCGTTTCACCTGTTCGAAATCCACCCCGATTTCGGCGAGCGCGCGGGGCAGGCCGATGCCATCGCGATCCTTCAACCCGCGCGCCTCGTCCATGTTGAGGGAGCCGGAACAGGCCGAGGAGCCGAAGAGACTCTTGCCAAAACGCGCGCCTTCCTCGTCGGCCCAGTCGACCAGCCGGACGGTGACCGGCGGTCGGCCGCGATACTGCGTGGCGAAGCGACGCAGGATTTCCACGCCGGCCATCACGTTGAGACAGCCATCCAGCCACCCACCGTTGGGCACCGAATCGATGTGGCCGCCGATGAGAAGCGCCCGGTCGGATTGGCCGCGGAGCGTAGACCAAAGGTTGCCTGCGGCATCGACCTTCGTTTCGACCGGAAGCGTTGCCAGCTTATCGCGTAACCAAGCGCGGGCCTGCAACCACGGCGCAGTGAAGGCCACCCGCTGGGCGCCATGCTCGTCACCTGTAAGCCGTCGCAACTCCTTGAGCTCCCCAACCGTCCGCGAGGGATCGAGCAACCCGTTCATGTCAAGATGCTCCGCCGGCGCGGATTTTCGCGCGGGCAGCAGGGTGAACGGGACGGAAGGGGAATTCGTGTGGCTTCAGAATGCTGATAGCTTTGTGGCTTGGAAAAGAGCAACGCCGCACCAAGCTTGAATCAAGCGCTACTGCCGCTTTCGCATTTTCTACGCAGGCCCACCGCTCGCGCGGCCCCCCCTTGCGTATCACCCGCCGCACCTGCGTACTGCCCAATACGTCCATCCATGCCCTCTCTCGAAACCACCGTCGACGGCCTGAAGCTCCCTAATCCATTTGTGATCGGTTCAGGCCCGCCCGGCACCAATCTCAGCGTCATCCAACGCGCGTTCCGCGAAGGCTGGGGCGGCGTCATCGCCAAGACCGTCAGCCTCGACGCGTCCAAGGTCATCAACGTCACTCCACGCTACGCCAAGCTGCACGCCGCCAGCGGCGAGGTCATCGGCTGGGAGAACATCGAGCTCATCAGCGATCGCCCGTTTCATCTTTGGATCGACGAGTTCAAGAAGTGCAAGGACTCGCAGCCCAAGGGCGCGCTCATCGCGTCCATCATGGAGGAGTATCGCAAGGATGCCTGGATCGAGATCGTCGAGCGCTGCCAGGATGCGGGCGTCGACGCGTTCGAGCTGAACTTCTCCTGCCCGCACGGGCTGCCCGAGCGGAAGATGGGGGCGGCGATGGGACAGGATCCCGCCATCCTCGAAGAGGTCTGTGGCTGGGTAAAGAGCGCCGCGAAAAAACCGTTCTGGGCGAAGATGACGCCGAACATAACGCACATCGAGGATCCAGGCCGGGCGGCGCTGCGCGGTGGCGCCACCGGACTGAGCGCGATCAACACCATCCGCAGTGTGTGTGGCGTGAATCTCGATACGCTGCGGCCCGAGCCGACCGTGGAGGGTTACACCACGCCGGGCGGCTACTCGTGTCGCGCGGTCAAGCCGATCGCGCTGCGCATGGTCATGGAACTGGCCACGATGATTCGGAAGGAATTCCCGGGTCGTTCCCTCTCCGGCCTTGGCGGGATCGAGTCAGGCGAGGACGCCGCGCAGTTTATCCTGCTCGGCTCCGACACCGTCCAGGTTTGCACCGGCGTGATGAAGTTCGGCTATGAACACGTGAAGCCGATGTGCGATCAGCTCCTGGCCTTCATGGCGAAGCACAAGTTCGAGCGGATTGAGGACTTCAAAGGCAAGAGCCTCTCTTATTTCACCACTCACGCCGATCTCGTGAAACGCCAGACCGAGCGCAAGGCCGCGCAAAAGCTGGCGGCCACCGCCGCGGCCGCCAAGGTGGTCAAGAGCGACGCCGAATGGACGGGCGACGAATTCGTGAAACAGTCAGACGCCCTTTCGCGGGGCTGAAGCCCGAAGCGACGTCGAATCGAATCGCGGCCGGATTCCCGGAGCGTGCGGGTGCCGGCGGCCGGCTGACGATTCGTGCCCGGCTTGCCTTCCCGTCCAACCACCCTTCCCTGCGCCATGCGCCGCCGTTTGCACCGAATTCTTTCCGTCGCCGCGCCCTTGGTGGCGCCGGGACTGCTCGTGGCCGCCGCGCCGATGGACTACAACCGGGACATCCGGCCCATCCTTTCGGAGAACTGCTTCGCCTGTCACGGTTTCGACGAAAAGGCGCGCAAGGCGAAACTCCGGCTCGATGTCGCGGAATCGGCCTACGCG
>JBKJRG010000055.1:0-3015 GCA_046594805.1 Opitutaceae bacterium
GCGCCCTCGCCGCGTAGTTCCCCGAACGGGGCGAGGGCGCCCCGTCCCCAGCCCATCCGACTCCACCTCTGCCACTCCCCTTTCCAAAAAATCTTTTTCATGACTCTCCACGGCAAAAGTCTTCTCGCCGGCACGCCCGGCCCGGCGGGTGGCAAAACCTTCCGCGCGATCAATCCAGCGACGGCGACGGCGCTCGAGCCGGATTTCCATGAGGCTTCCGCGGCCGACGTCGCGCGCACGCTCGACGCTTCGGCGGCGGCGTTTGCGGAATATCGCACGCGTTCCGGCGCCGACCGCGCCCGGCTGCTCGAGACCATCGCCACCGAAATCGAGGCCTTGGGCGATCCGCTGCTTCAGCGCGTCACGGCTGAAACGGGACTTCCGCTCGCCCGCATCACAGGCGAGCGCGCCCGGACCTGCGGGCAATTGCGGCTCTTCGCCCAGCTCGTGCGCGAAGGCTCATGGGTCGATGCGCGAATCGATCCGGCCCTGCCCGAACGCCAGCCGCTGCCCCGCCCCGATCTCCGCCGCATGGCGATTCCGCTGGGTCCGGTCGTCGTGTTTGGTTCGAGTAATTTTCCCCTGGCCTTCTCGGTGGCCGGGGGCGACACCGCGTCCGCGCTTGCCGCCGGCTGCACCGTCGTGGTGAAGGCGCACCGCGCGCATCCGGGCACCAGCGAGCTCGTCGGCGGTGCCATCGTGCGCGCCGTCGCGGCGTGCGGACTTCCTCCCGGCGTGTTCTCGATGATCCACGGCGGCGGCTCGACCGTGGGCATCGCGATGGTCAAACATCCGGCGACCAGCGCGGTCGGCTTCACCGGCTCTCACACCGCGGGCCGCGCGCTGTTCGATGCCGCCGCCGCGCGGCCGCACCCGATTCCCGTTTTCGCGGAAATGAGCAGCCTGAACCCCGTCTTCCTCCTCGGGGGCGCAGCGCGCGAACGGGGGCCCGCCTTCGCGCAAGGTCTCGCCGGCTCGTTCACGCTCGGCGTTGGCCAGTTCTGCACCAAGCCCGGCCTCGTTTTCATGCAACGCGGTCCCGACACCGAGACCTTCCTCCAAAAACTGGCGGAGGCGGTCCGCGCCGCGCCCAACGGCACGATGCTCACGGCGGGGATCCGCGACAATTTTCTGGAGAACCGGGACAAGGTCACCGCGATCAAGGGAGTTTCGCTGCTGGCCTCGGGCAACGCCGCCGCCAGTGCGGCGCGCACCGAGTCCCAGCCGAGCGTCGCCACCACGACCGCGCAGCATTTTCTCGCGCACCCGGAGCTTGCGACGGAAGCATTCGGCCCCTTCACGCTGGTGATCGTGGCCAACGATGAACGCGAGCTGACCGCCTGCGCCGCCGCGCTCGAAGGCCAGCTCACCGCCACGCTGCATGGCACTCCCGCGGACCTCGCGGCCGCGCGGCCGCTCCTCGCACTGCTCGAGCAGAAAGCAGGACGAATCGTCATCAACGGTTTTCCCACCGGCGTCGAAGTCTGTCCTGCGATGAACCACGGCGGGCCTTATCCCGCGACCACCGACGTGCGTTTCACCTCCGTCGGCACCGCGGCGATTCACCGGTTCGCGCGGCCCGTGTGTTACCAAGGGCTCGCGGACGAGCTTCTCCCGCCCGCGCTGAAAAACGCGAATCCGCTGGGCCTCCTGCGCCTCGTCAACGGCGCGCCCACGCGCGAGCCGCTCTAACACGCCTATTTCACGCTCAAACGAACAAAAACCGTCGGGTCACACAGAGCACAGCGCGGCGAAGCCGCAACCAAACTCCACCCTCAATCCATTTTACAGAAGGCAACGAAGGGCGCGGACACCTCCGAATCTTTGTTCTCTTTTTTCTCTTCTGTAAAAATCCAGAGTTCCATCGGTGTCCGACTACAACCCATGCTCGCGCAGATGAATTCCGATCCGATCCTCGATTCGGCGAACGACGCGATCTACGCGCTGCGGACCACCGCGCCGGGGCCAAGTGGGAGCCTGCCGCTCGAGGCCAATCAGCTCCGGCACATGAGCAGCGGCGATCTGTTTGGGCTCACGCAGAACGCCGGCATGGGCTGGAATCCCGCGCTGCTCCGCGGAAAACAATTTCTGATTCTCAGCACCCAAGGCGGCATCCGCGCACCCGATGGAACGCCGGTGGCGCTTGGCTACCACACCGGCCACTGGGAGGTCGGACTGTTGATGGAGGAAGCAGCGCGGACGTTCAGCGCCGCCGGCGCTATCCCCTTTGCCGCGTACGTCAGCGATCCGTGCGATGGCCGGACCAATGGCACCGCCGGGATGCTCGACAGCCTCGCGTACCGCAACGACGCCGCGATCGTATTGCGCCGGCTGATTCGCTCACTGCCGACGCGCCGCGGCGTGCTGGGCGTCGCCACCTGCGACAAGGGCCTCCCCGCAATGCTCATGGCCCTCGCCGGAACACCCGACCTCGCCACTGTGATTGTGCCCGGCGGTGTCACGTTGCTCGCTGAGGAAGCCGAGGATGCCGGCAAGGTGCAGACCCTCGCCACGCGGTTCGCCCGCGAAGAGGTCACGCTCGAATACGCTGCCGACATGGGTTGCCGCGCGTGTGGTTCGCCCGGCGGCGGCTGCCAGTTCATGGGCACCGCGGCGACGAGCCAGGTCGTGGCCGAGGCCCTTGGACTCGCCCTGCCCCACGGCGCGCTGAGTCCTTCCGGTGCAGAGATCTGGCGCGATCTCGCCCGACGTTCGGCGCGCGCGCTGATGGGGCTGGAGGAGAAAAATCTCACCACGCGCGATATCCTGACCGACGATGCGATTCACAATGCCATGATCGCGCATGCCGCGTTTGGGGGGTCGACCAATCTGGTGCTGCATGTCCCCGGCATCGCGCACACCGCCGGATTGCGCCGGCCGACGGTCGACGACTGGACGGCCGTCAACCGCGCCGTCCCACGGCTGGTCGATGTGCTGCCGAATGGCCCGAAGCACTATGCCACGGTGCAGGTGTTCCTCGCCGGTGGCGTCCCCGAGGTGATGCTGCACCTGCGC
>JBKJRG010000497.1:0-5294 GCA_046594805.1 Opitutaceae bacterium
GTCAGTGTTGGTGAGCCGGCGCCGGAGCGACCGCGCCCTTCGGGAAGAGCAGGCTGGCGGTGCCGGCGAGCTGGGCCTGGCTGTCCACGAGGAACACGCCTTGGGTCGCGACTTCATCGCCGGCCTTCAGGCCAGAGCGCACGACGTAGAGATCGTTGCCGTTCTCATCTTCGAGGCGCGGCCCCAGCGCCACTGGGGCGAGCTCAAACCGCAGCCGGCCGTCCTGCTCGCGGCCGGCCACGCGCCACGCGACATGGCGCACGCCCGTCGAAATCACCGCCGTCTTGGGCACGAGGGCGAACTTGCCCCACGTTTCGGGCTTTTCCGCGTCGGCCACCTGCAGGTCGGCGCCGAGCACCGCGTTGAAGCGCGCGTTCACGAGGCTGCCCGCCAGCAATCGCTCTTGCGGATCGCGCAGATGGATGTGCACCTCACGGGCGCGGATATCCAGACTCAGCTCCGGCGAGACCCACGTGATCGACGCTGCCACTTCCGGCAGCTCCCCGAAATCGTCGGAAGAAAGCTTCACGGGCTGACCGACGCGAACCCACCGCGCGCGGGTTTCGGGCACGTGCACGACGAGCATGAAACTGAACGGCTCCACGAGCCGGATTAACGGCGTGTCCGCCATGATTTCCTTGCCGACTTGTGGCAGCTTGGTGGCGCCCGCCATCTCACCCTCTTCGGCCAGCACGACCCGTCCGGCATAGGGTGTGGTGATGGTCAGGGTGTCGACCGGCGCACCGCCCGCGAGGATCGCTTTCGCGAGCGCGCCGAGATTGAGGCGTTCGAAGCGCTGGGTCAGCGCGTCGATGATGGGTTTGTCACCCAGCTTCACCGCGGCGGCCAGTTCGCCCTGCGCCGCGAACGCGTCGGGGCTGTACAGATCTATCACCGGCTCGCCCGCGTTGACGAAGGTGCCGATGTGCAGCGCGGCGTTGTGCCGTTTCACAATCCGGCCTGGCACCCGGGCGATCACGACCTGCGCGGTCCGGTCGTCGTAGCGGACGGCGCCATAGGCCCGGACCGTCGCACTCGCCGGACCCTCGGTCACCGTTGCGGTCTCCACGCCCATGCGACGCTGTTGTTCGCGGGTGAGTTCGCCGCTCGTGACCTTCTGCATTTTCATCCCGCATACCGGACAAGCGCCCGGACGCTGGCCGATGAAATCCATCATGGGGCACGCCCAGCGCTCGCCGGGGACTCCGGCGGTTTCCATGGGCCCTTCTCCATGCGTGAACAGCGTGTGCTCCGGCAGGGTGGCGACGAGCACGCCGCCAATCACGAGCCCGGCCACCGCGGTAATCCAAAGTTTCGAACGCATCGCTTACTTTTTCATGACCTCGTTGCGGAGGTAATAGGGGCCGTATTTGTCCGGTTCCGCCTGGAACTTCGGCGGGCAGATTTTGCAGCCAAAGCCGATCTTCTTCCCCTGATATTCCATGGTCGGCAGCGTGGGGTCGACGGGCATGCCGCAGATCGCGCACACGGTATTGACCGGGCCGTCTGCTTTGGCGGCCGGGGTAGCCATGGCGTGGCCTTCGTGTCCTGAGGTGGGAGACGCCTTGACCGGTGCTGCGGCTGGGCGACCCTCCGGCTTCGCCGGGGTGGCGGGTGCGGCCGGTTTCTGAGACGTGAGCGGATTGCTCACCATCGCGGCGTGCTCAGCCGCGGTATGGGCCGTGACCTCGGTGTCCGGTTGATGGAGCGCGGCGCGGGTCGCAAAGGCGGCGACGGCGCCGATCGCAAAGGTCGCCAGAAAAGTGAAGAGGTGGCGGGTCATGGTTTGAAAGAGTTTAGTTATGGGGAGAAAGGAAACGGGCGGTGGAGACATAGCGCCACAGCCCGGCGCGCGCGGTGCGAGCTGCAGTGTCGGCGTCGATGACTTTGAGCTCGGTCTCGGCCGCCTTCTCGAGGATCTCTACCGCCATGAGGACGGTGGATTCGCCACCCAGCGCGCTCCCGGCTCCGGCAGAACGGACAAGCGAGTCGTATTGCGCATCGAGCCGTGCGCGTGTTTCCGCTGCGAGTCGCCGCGCCAATTCCGTGAGGCGCTCGGCGCGTTCCACCCGACTCAACGCGCTCGTGATGCGATAGCGGGCGCCGTTGCCGTCGGCCTGTGCGGCCGCGCGCTCTGACTCAGCCGCCTTTACCTCGGCGCGGGAGTTACGCCGGCTCCGAAACGGAATTTCCGAGGAGAAGGCGAATCCCACGATGTCCTCGTTTCCCATGCGGCTGCGCTCGCGTTCGAAACGAAGCCCTACCGCCGTCGCGGGTTTGCCGCTCGCGCGCGCCATCTTCGCCAGGGCATCGGCTTCCGCCACGCGGGCGGACGCGACGCCCAGCGCGGGAGCATCGGCGGGGGAAATTTCCTGCACGCTCGGGGCCGAGTAGGGTGGGAGCGCCGCTGCCGGATTGAGACCGAGACGCCCGCGGGCCTCGGACAGCGCATCCGTGGCGGTGCGGCGCTGCTCCTCGATCGCGAGCTGCATCGTCGCGATGCGCGTCTGCACCGTGAGGCGATCGGCAAAGCGCGCGGTCGTTGCGGTGGCGAGCCGGGCTTCGATGCTCTTCAGCACCGAATCGAGCCGGCCCACCTGGGCCTCCAGTATTTTCACGCGGGCCTGCGCTCCCTCGGCTTCGGCGAGGGCAGTTGCCAGGTCCGCCGAAAGTTCACCCGCCGTCATCGCATACTCCGCTTCCGCCATCGTGACCACGGCGCGGGCCCGGTCGCGATCCGCAGCGCGTTCGCCGCGTTTCGGGAGCGGTTGCATTACGGTCACCTCGTACATTTCCCGGCTCTCCCGCGTGACCTTCGAGGCCATCGCCTCGACTTCCGGGTTCGCGAGCTGACCTGCCGCATCGGTCCGGCTGCGGGCCGCATCGATCCGCTTGCGGGCAGCCTCCAGCACGGGCGAATTGCTCACGGCCTCGAGCAAGAGCGTCGGGGCCGAGGACTGCGCCGGCGACGATGCCGGCCACGCGACCACCAGCAAGGCGGTGATAATTGAATGAGAGCGGAAGGCCATCGACCGGAAGACGGGAACGATTCAAGGATCTTGCGCCGGGCCGCGGGACTAGCGTCGCGCCTCGGGCTCGCTCTTGCCCGCTGAGGCGGCCTTGGTCTTCGCCGCGCTGGCGATTTTCGCGAAGTGACTGGCCGGGTCTTTCATGAAGTCCTCTTCGCAACCGGAGCAGCAAAACACGACCAGGCGGTCGGGCTGGCCATCGGCGCGGTAAATATATTCCGGCGACTTGCCCATGCTGCCGAGCTTCTCACCCGAAGCGACGCACACCTCGAGCGGGTAAGCCTTGCGGGCATTCGCCGCCCACGTGGCGTCTTTTTCCGTAACGGGCACCAGTTGGCCGGCCTGAGCCGGCGTGGGTGCGGATTTGCCCGCCGCATCGAGCTTCGCGAGGAACTTCGCGGGGCTCTTCTTGAAGTCGTCGATGCAGCCATCGCAGCAGAACCGGACTTCGCGGTCGGGTTTGCCGGCTTCCTTGTGGACGTACTTCACAATATCGCCCTCGAGTTTTTCGTCCGAGACGACGCAGGTCTTGAGCGGGTAGCTGTCCCCTTTGGGGGCGGCGGAAGATTGCGCCAACACCGGCACGGCGAGAAGCAGCGCGGCGGAAAAAAGCGAGGTGACGAGGGAGGAATTCATGGGCATGAGGATGGTTCGGTAACACTAACCCGGTGGCGGCCGAAACCCTCGAAAAATTTTATGCGGGATTTGGCGGCGCCGGGGTTATAGTCAGGACAGACCTCCCATGGAACCCCCCAACACTCCCGACGCCCTCGGGCGCGAACTCCGCGGCTGGCGCGTGACTCCAGCTCGCAATTCCACTTTCCGGCCTGAAGTCTGGGCGCGAATTCGGGCGCAGGCGGCGCCGGCATCGTGGGGTGGTTACGTTCGACGTCATGCACCGGCCGTCGCGGGTGCGCTGGCGCTCGCGGTAGCCGTGGGCGCGTTCACCGGGCGCGAACAGGCCCAGGCGCGGGTGGCCGCCGCCCGGGCTGAGATCGCGACCGCCTATGTCCAGGGAATGGATGCGCGGCTGATGCGGATGCCATGAGGAATTTCCTGGCAACAACGGTGCTCGCGCTGGTGGCATGTGCCGGGGCGTTCGGCGTGTTTTACGTCATGGCGGACGATCCGGCGATGCGCCGCGCCGCGCGGGAAGGCGATGCGATGACCTGGCTGCGCGCCGAGTTCCGGCTCGATGACACGCAGTACGCTGCGATAAAAACGCTGCATGACGATTACAGCGTTGCCTGCGGCCGTCACTGTGCGGCGATCCTCGCGGCGCGGGAACGCCAGGCCCCGGCCCCCGAAGTCGCCGCGCTGGAGATGATGTGCGTCGATGCCATGACGGCGCATTTTCGCCGGGTGGCGGCACTCATGCCGGCCGGCGAAGGCGAGCGTTACCTTGCGGTCGTGCTGCCGCGGATTGCCGGGTACGACCACCGCAATGCCCCGAACCTCCGGGCGAACCCTTGATCACGAGGGAAGAGAGCCCGGACGACGCCGCGGCCAAGGCGGAGGGCGCAGTTGATCGCGATCTGATGGGGCGGGTGCAGCGCGGGGACGAAGCAGCGCTGGGCGCGATCATGGAACGCTGGGAGCGACCGGTGAAGTCGGTGATCGCCCGGCTGGTGCTGAACGCGAGCGAGGCCGAGGAGCTGGCGCAGGAGACCTTCGTGCGCGTGTGGCAGCACCGGGAAAAATTTCGGGCGGGGGCGGAGTTTCGGCCCTGGGTTTTTTCGATCGCGCTCAATCTTGCGCGCAACCGGCTGCGCTGGTGGCGGCGGCGGCCGAATGTTTCCCTCCAGGAGTGGAGCGAAACGGAGGGAAAAGGTTCGCGGGCGAGGGACGAGAGCGGAGCGATGGCGGGAGGCGCGGCGGGGTTGGAGACGGCGGAGCGGGCGGCGGCGGTGCGCGATGCGATCGCCGCCCTGCCGGTCGAGCTCCGCGAAGCAATCGTGCTCTTCGAATACGAGCAGATGTCACAGGCCGAGATCGCGGCGATCGTCGGGGCGACCCCCAAGGCGGTGGAAACCCGGATTCGCCGCGCGCGCGAAAAACTGCGCCTGGCCTTGCAGCGCTGGATGTGACCGGGCCCCTCCCGCCCGCTCCCGCGGGCCTTAACCTGTCGCAATTGCCACAGGTTAACGCACGGGCGAAGCGTGAGCGGCGTACAAGTGCGCAAAAAGTTGCTGACGGCGCTGGAGGGCTTCGCGTCCACGGTAGCCGGCGGGCAGCAGCGCGGCCGGCAGGAGCGGATCGCGTTGC
>JBKJRG010000084.1:0-7194 GCA_046594805.1 Opitutaceae bacterium
CTCCCAAGTGCCATCGATGGCGTACGGTCGCCGCGACTTATCGACCCCTGAGTATTTAGTGTTCTCACCTAGTGGATCAATCCATTTTTTGAACCACCATTGCGTGGGCTCGTCCGGCCCGCTGGCGTCGTGGTTCCCCACTAGTTCATAAATATCCTCTCGGCGGTGTTTTCGCAGCGCTCCAAACTGTTTGACCACCTCAGCGCCTTCCAAATCTTCCGGTGGTTGATGACTACCGGAAAAATCACCAAGCATCAGACCGATATCCCAGTTGAAAGCCTCTACATCATCGCTTCCGGGCTGTTCGCAGTCGCGAATTGCGTCCGCCAGGCTCTCCCGGCCGAATCGAAGATCCCTGCCAACATGGGGATCGCCCGCGACCCAGATTCGAAAGACCCGGGGCTTTCCGCCCCCGGCCCCCTGCCCGCGCAGCAGTCGTGACGGCCCCAGCCCCGCCAATGCAGCGCCAACTGCAGTGTTCGAAATAAAAAAGCGTCGGTTCATGGCATTTATGGAAGGGAGGATCTAGAAGCAGCGTAAGCGCAGCGATGGGTGAATCCACTCACGCGTCAGAACGTACATTTGACTCCGAACGTCCACAGCGATCCGCTATAAAGACGGCTGACGAACTGGGAGGGAGCCGGTGTGGTAGGTCCCTCGGCGTGGAAATCATCCGGCGTATCGCCCACGTTACGGAGTGTGGCGTAGACCCCGATGCGGGGCGTGAAATAATACTCGCCCAATACGTCGAGGAATCCGCGTTTCGCCTGCCAGTTGAAGGTTCCGGGTTCGATACTCAACCCGGGCGCGACTGCCCCCAGCCGGTTGCGGCTCTGGTAGGTCCAGTTCATCCGCACATTGAATCGCTCGCGCGTCAGGCTGATACCCCAGCTCGCCTTGCGCGGAATGTAGCCCGCGAAATTCGCCGAAGCCTCTCCCTCTGCGCGCTGGACCGCGCCGTTGGCAAACGCGGTCATTCCCCGGGCCCAGTCTGGCAGGAACGTGAGCGCCTGTTTATAGCTTACGTCGACGCCCCTCATCCGTACCTTGTCTGGGATGTTGTGCTGCGTCACCACATCATAGCCGCCATAGAGATTCGGGTCCAGCCCGTTGAGCGCCAGGAACTCCCCCGTCGGACGAAACGTGGTGTTGCCAAAGAAGTTTTCGAACTCGCGCCGAAACGCTCCGACGGAGACCTGGCCGACTCCTTCAAAATAGTACTCGAGCCGCGTGCTGATCGTATTTGCACTCCATGGCTTGATTGCCGCGTTGTTCACCGCAATCCGGTTCGTCGGAGTCGCCGGGAGCGTAATATCCGGCAGCGTAAGCGCGCCTGCATACTGGATGTAATCGGGGCGGCCGACCGACTTATAATACGCCGCCCGGGCGATGAGATTATCGCGGAGGTTGAAGCTGGCATTCAAGCTCGGAAACCAGCGCAGGTATTCCTTCTCGGCCTTTCTCCCGCGGTCGATGACCGTCAGTTGCGAGACACCCAGCGCGTTGCTGGTGGGGACAATCAGCGCCGGCGCGCCGTTGACGAGAATCACGTTGCCGGCGGCATCGCGGCGATAATTGCGGGTGCGGTCCGACAACGGGCCTTGCGCCTCAACGTTGGTTTGTTCCGCGCGAACGCCGCCGGTGAGATGCAGCCGGCGATCGAGCAGGTGCAGATCGCCGCGCAGATAGCCGGAAGACACGAGCTCCACGGCGTGGATCGAGCTGTTGACCGCGGAAACATAAGCGCCGTTGGCGTCGAGTGTCATCTGCGTCGGATTCGCCTGGTAGTGGCTCCAAAGTTTCCCGTTGTCGATCCACTGCACGCGCGGAAACCCGAATCCCAGGTCCCGCTGCGAATAGCTGGTGGCAAAGAACGGCGTCGCGCGATCGTCGCTGCCCGCGGGCGCAGTGCTCGCGCGGCCATCCGCGCCAATAAACGTGTAAGGGATCGTGGCCGCCCGCACTTCGCGCTCGTTCTCGCGAAAGTCGACACCGGTCTTGATCGAAAATGGGAGCCGACCGAAGAACTCGCGCGTCAAGCTGGCATTGGCCCCGTTGTGCCGGTCCAAAGCCGTGATCGGCCGGGCAGTCGCGGCCGTGACGACGTAGTTGTTGATATTGTACGGGTCGACCGGCGCCTGTCCGGTTGCATCGGTAACCGTAATGGTGTTCGGGCGCAGGTAGAAGATGTCGGCAAACGAAATTGTGACGCCCGTCCGTCGTGCGGTGGAGGACCTGAAGTAACCGTGGTCGATATCCCGAAACGTCCCGGTGGCCCGGGAAAAGCCCACGCCGGCCTCGGCCTTCCACACCGGCCCATTGTAGCGCCACACGAGCGACGGCGTGTGAATGCGGTTGAGCCGACGGAAGGAGTTTTTGACCAGTTGCAGATTGCCTTGGCCCGCCGCGCCGCGCGTCGCTGTCGGTGTGAAATCGCCCGGCGCCACCGCGGTGATGTTATATGAGATGGTGCGGTTCATCGACAGCAAATTGGTGTCGTAGAGCTGGTACGAGAAAGAGAGCTGATTATTCGGCGTGAACCGATAATCGGCCGTGGCGCCGAAAGAGTTTCGCGCCGTGAGCTTGGTGCCGACCTGCACCTGCGTGCCGGTAAGGTACGGCCGATCTGGCGTCGTATGGGGGAAGGCATTGCCGTTGGTCGTGGCGGTGACCCCGCGCCACGTGTTCTGGATGAAGTCATCGTTCGAGCCGTCATTCGAGTAGCCGCCGGACAAGGTGAACCCAAAGCGCTTGTTGACGGGCCGGATGTAGGAGAACTCAAACCCCGGAGTCACCTTGCGGGTCCGATTCTCCAGCGGTCCCGCACTCTTGTGAAAGTCGCGGGCGTTGTCGCGCATCATCAGGAAGAGATCGAACTTGAACTCGGGACGAGCGCGCTCGAACGCGCTCGGCGGGACCAAATTCACCGACCCCCCAAGGGCCGATCCCTGCGATTCGGGTGTGGGCGAGTAGATCACTTCGACCCGTGAGACGGCGGTAATCGAAAGCGCGTCCAGATTCATGCTACGGCCGGTCTCTCCGGCTAGCCCCGATGCCAGGGTGAAGCCATTGACCGTGACCGCAACGTAGGCCGACGGCACGCCATTGATGGAAATCCCCCGTGCTCGCGCCCCAATGGCGAAATCAATGGTCACGCCAGGCAGGAATTTCAAAAATTCCCCCACATTGCCACCCGCCACATCGCCGAACTCGTCGGCTGCAACGACGCCCTTCATATTCGGAGCGAAGCGTTGCTCGTTGATTGCGATGGCGGCCGCGGTCATTTCGCGGGACGTGCTGACCGTGAATTTGGAAAGCCGCACGACGTCGTCATTCGCCCCCATGGCGATGTCGTGGTGCGCCGTTTCGCCGGCACCGACTCGCACTTCTTCCCGCCGCACACCGAAGCCGGTATAGAATACACTCACCTTCGCGGTTCCCGGCGGAACGTTGATCAGGCGGTAAAAGCCGGCGGAATCGGTGAACGTCTCGAGCGAAGTCCCTTCCACGGTAACGCGGGCCCTTTCTAGATACTCACCATTGGCCGGATTCGATACGCGTCCCTCAATTCTGCCCGCGGATGACGAATCGGCGCCCTGAATCGTTTGGCTTGGCGCCACCGAAAGGACAAGCCAACTGACCAACAGGGCGAGCGGGTTCTTGGGTTTTACGGTCATTTCATTTTTTTTTTTAGAGGAAGGATCTGTTGCGGAAGTCGAATCAACAGGTTGGCTTTTCCCGTTTGCGCTCGCTGGCAGCACGATCGCCAGCACTCCGTTTTTTTCGTCTTGCGCCACGGACAACGCCGTCCCGCTCAGCATGCGTTGGAGTGCCTCGCGCGCCGTGAAGCTGCCCTGCACCACATCCGTCCGAATTCCATCGATGGATTCCGTCTTGTAAATCAACTGCTCGCCCGACTGTGCGACGAAGCGCTTGAGCGCTGTCAGCGCATCGCCGGCCGGGATGTCGAAGTTCTTTTTCGATGCCTTGGCCCGCGGCGCCATTTCGGTGGAAGCCTCCGCCGCGCGGATGCACGGTCCGGTGACACCAGCCAGCAGCCAGATCCACAAGGCAGTGAAGTGACTCAGGGCGAATCGGCGGTAGCGGGGTTGGGTGAAATAATCGATCATACGGCACCGGCGGCAAAGCGAGAGAAGTACTATGCCGATAACCACGAGTGGCCCGAATAGAAGTGCTAGAAGATTTTTCGCAGCGCGAAAATCCGCGCGGATTGCCCCGTTACGGCGCCGCCAGTCGGAGAATCGTCTCGTCGGCCCGCTGCTCCGCCACGACCCCGAAATTGACCTCAAGCGTGCGCACGAAGCCCGCGGAATCGTCGGGCCGAAATACGCCACCGAAACGCTGAGCGCCGAGGGCCGCATCGGCAATGACAAGCTTCCGTCGGTTGTAACGGTTGAATTCAGCGACCATTTCCGCGAGCGGAGCGGACACAAATTCCAGACGGCCTTCCTGCCAGGCAAGCGTGTGCTCAATCTCGGCGAGCGGAACTACGACGGGTGCTGCTGGCGTGGCAACCGCGCTGGAACGGGGCACCAGGGGAATCGTGATTTTCTCGCCGGCGGCGAGAGCGCGATTTGCAAGAGAGGTCGGGCTCAGCCTTCTGGCGTCAACGGAGCCGTCGCGCGGCGGCGCGTCGCGAACGGCGGCAGATTCGGCACTGGCTGGATGCGGGCGTTGGCTCGGCTCGTCGCCGACCATTACTTTCCCCTCGGTGACGAGCACCTCGACCGCTTCGGAACGCAACCGGACATTGAACACCGTGCCAACCGCCCGCACGTCCACCCCGCCGGCACTAACGGTGAAGGGGCGGGCCCGATTCTTCGCCACCGTGAAATGAGCTTCGCCGCGTGTAAGCCGCAGCCGGCGTTCGGAGGAGGAGAATCTAACATCCACCGCACTGTCAGTGTTGAGTTGCACGATGGAACCGTCCGGCAGCGCCACTTTCCGGAGTTCACCCAATTCGGTAGCCACGCTCACGGCATACGCGGCGTTTCGTTCGCCAACCACGTTAGCCAGCGGCCACCGAAGATAGGCGGCGACGAGCACCGCCGCCGCGGCCAACGAAGCAGGAATAACCCAGCGGCGCGCCGCCGACCTGCAGGCTTGCGCCCACGTCGAATCCGGGGCCGCGGCTCCGCGCCTAGAACATACGCCGTCTTCCCGGTCCACCAACGCCACCACGCGTGGCGAAGGCGCCAAGGCCTCGGGATCAACCTCTCCGTAGGATGCCGCGGCAATGGCCTCGGGCATTTCGCGCACGCGGTCGAGAAAAGCCCAGGTGCCGTCGAACTCGCCGAACAGCGCCGCGTGTCGCACATCGGCGGCGAGCCAGCGATCGAACTCGACTTCCTCATCCGGCGTCATTCCCCGGTCGAGCCGCGCGACCCACTCGAGCGCTTCCCGTTCAATCGCCGTTGGTCGGCGCGGGGGGAGACTTTCGTTGATATCGTAGAGTGCCATGGTCGGAGAGATCCGTCGAGACGCTAGTCGTGCTGCCGCTAGGCCTGGATCAGCCGCGAGTGGGAGACGCCCCGGGCCACGAAGAATTCCCGTACGCGATACACCCCGAGTGTGATCTGCGCGCTAACCGTGTTTTCTGAGATGCCAAGCTTCTCCGCGATGGTGCGATGAGAGAGACCTTGGAGCTTGCGCAGGGTAAGCACCTGGCGGCAGCGGTCCGGCAGAGCGCGCAAGGCCTCGGCCAGAAGCGCGAGTTCCTGATCATGGTTGAGGGTTTCGGCTGCATCAGCTCCTGTCCCTACCACGAACGGATGGTTCGTTTCCACTATCGGCTCGAACGCGACGACACGGTTACGACGGCAAAGATCAATGGCCGCGTTGCGCGCCGTCGAAAAAAGGTAGGGCCGGGTTTCGGCCACCCGGCCCGCATTGCGGGCGTTAACGACCCGCATATACGTCTCCTGCACGAGGTCGTCGATGTCCCGGAGCGTCGGGAAATGTGACCGCAGGTATGAACGGAGTGCCGGTTCGTGCGGATGCACCTCTTCGGCAAACCAGCGGGTGATTTCCAAATCAGGCGGCGGCATGTGTCGGGCGGAATTTTTGGGTGCTTCGAAAAGAGAGCGTCGCTGCCTGGGCTTGCATCGCGACGGGTACCCTGAAGGTGAACCACGGGGCGGGGCATGATGCGTCTGCCAGTGATTAACTAACTAGTTAGTTACCTACCGGCGGGGCAAGTCAAAACCCCGCCTGACGCAACCATCCGACCAAGAAGCAACCGGAAACGAGTAACGGGCTGGAGCATGGTCGAAAATGACAATGCTGATTCACCGACGAGTTTCTCCCGTTCGCTCCGCCGAAGCGCATCGGTCCGGCGTCGGCGCAGACCGGGTTGCCACGCGGCGGGCTACTTTTTCGCGGCGGGTAATTGCGCCATCAGCTCCGGCACGGCATCCCCCGCTTTCAGTTCGCGCACGCCATCCGCCCGGTACAACCAGACGTGGCCGGTCGCGAGGACCACCTGGCCGCCGTGGAGGCGGAGGATGGTGGAGTTGGCGAGTCCGAGCACGATTTCGTCCGGATTAAATTTTAAGTAGCCCTTGATCTTGCGGGCGCGCTCATCGAAGTCCGCCTTGGTTTCCGGCAAAGGATGATGGGAATTCATCACTGCGGGAAAAACCCCGAGCGCCCGGCGCGTCGGCACATCGGTCACCGCAAAGTCGCCCGTCGTCCCAATCAGGAGCCCGGCAACCATGGCGCCCGCGCTCACGCCGCCATAGGGCACGCCGGCCAGCACCCGCCCCCGGATGACCTCCAGCTGCCCGGTGCGATACAGCTCTGCCAGCAGGACAAACGTCTCGCCCCCGCCCACCCAGATCGCATCGGCCGTGCGCAGCAGTTCCATCGCGCCCTCCGCGTCCCGGCGGTGCAACGACTCCGCCACCGGCACGCCCAGATGCGCAAACGCGCTGCGCATCCGCTGTTCGACCGCGTCCCGCTCCGCGGGCGGCGTCGCATGCACCACCAGAGCCACGCTCTTGCAGCCGGCGTAGTGCTCGCGCATCACCGGCAGCATGGGGTCGGCAAAGTGGTCGCAATTCAACATGGCGCCCCCCGAGATCAGCACGGACGCGTGCGGCGAGGTGTAGAAGCCGGCGGCCGCGAGGAGGGCGCCCGCCACGAACAGGCCGGTGCACGCCATGACGACGCGGA
>JBKJRG010000825.1:0-5283 GCA_046594805.1 Opitutaceae bacterium
CCCTGATCGGCAGCGATCAGACCGACGCCGAAGGCGTCGAGTTGATTCGCCAGTGGATCGCGCAGCTGGGGCGACGGGAGTAGGCTCCACTGCGGCGAGGAATTTGCGCACAAAACCCTTGGCATGCGCGGCCCGAGCACCTTTCGTTCGGCTTTAATGTCCACGCCCAAGCCCGCAGTCCTCGCGCTCGAAGATGGTTCGGTCTTTCGGGGTGCCGCTTTTGGCGCCGACGCCACCGTGTCCGGCGAATGCGTGTTCAACACTTCGATGACCGGTTATCAGGAAATCCTGACCGACCCGTCCTACTTCGGGCAGATTGTCACGATGACGGCGGTGCAGATTGGCAACTACGGCGTCAACGACGAGGACACCGAGGCCACCGTGCCCAAGTGCAGCGGCTTCGTGGTGCGCGAGCTCTCGCCGGTCGTCAGCAACTGGCGCAGCAAGCTCTCGCTCGGCGACTACCTCCGGAAGCACGGCATCCCCGGCATCAGTGAAGTCGATACCCGCGCCCTGACGAAAAAGCTGCGGGTGGACGGCGCGATGAAGTGCTGCCTCAGCACGCTGCCAATCACGGATGACGCCGCGATCAAGCGGGCGAAAGCGTGGCAGGACATGGCCGGTGCGGATTACGTCAAGAACGTGACCACGAAGGAGCCGTTCATCTGGCGGCCCGACGATCCCGCGAATTTCAACACGCCTTACTTCCCGGTCGGCACGACGATGAATGCGCCCGTGCCCCCGGAGAAAAAATTCCGGGTGGCGGCATTCGATTACGGCGCGAAGCATAGCATTTACCGCAAGCTCGTGAACCACGGCTTCGAAGTTCAGGTCTTCCCGGCGACCACCACCGCTGCGCAGGTGCGTGAGCACAAACCGGACGCCGTGTTTCTTTCGAACGGACCTGGCGATCCTGCCGCGCTGCCCTACATCCACCAGACCGTGACGGAGCTCCTGCCGGAATACCCGATGTTCGGGATCTGTCTCGGGCACCAGATGCTGACCCACGCGCTGGGCGGCACCACGTTCAAGCTCAAGTTCGGCCATCGCGGCGGCAACCAGCCGGTGAAGAACCTGGAAACGGGCAAAGTCTCCATCACGGCGCAAAACCACGGCTTCGCCACGGACGCGAAGTCGATCGAGAACCGCGGCGCGAAGATCACGGAAATCAACCTGAACGACAACACCGTCGAAGGCCTGCGCCATGCGACGCTGCCGGTTTTCAGCGTGCAGTATCACCCGGAAGCCGCCCCCGGCCCGAACGACGCCGATCCGCTCTTTTTCGATTTCTACAAAATGATCGAAGCGCGCAAAGCGGGAAAAATCTGACGCGGCGTCAGGTTTTCCGGTTTTGGGTTTTGAGTTTTGGGTTTGATCGGCAGCCGGGCCGTAAAAGCCAGTTTCGAGAGGCGTGGGTCGTTTCCGATTGATAGGGGTAGGGACCGGGATAGAACCGGCCCCTCCCTCCGAACCGGACTGGCGGGATTACCGCATCCGGCTCTCCAGTTGGTGAGTGCCCCGTCAAGGGACTGGATGTGCCTTTAGCCAAAGTTGCTCCAGGCTGAGCAACTTCAGTTCGGCGAAGTAACGGTTGGGCCAGCCCGCACCGCCGGAATACCCAGCGGGCCGAATCGAGTTCACTTTCGTTCCGGCCCACAGGTTCGCAGCAGGTTGCTCCCCACCCCGCCTCACGGCGACGCAGTTACCTTTTGCTTCCGATGTCCATGCCAACATCGGGATACGACTTTCACGTTCTGATTTCATTCATGGGATAACGCACTAAAGCGGCTCGCCCAGCAAGCCGGGTTCCTTGGTGCGATCCAAGACACCCAGCGCCTTCACCGTCGGAGGCAGCGCGCGCGGAACGCGGCGATGTCCTCCTCGTCCATCACCGCCCGCAGCGCGTCGTCGGAGAGGAGCATGAGCTTTTGGATCTCATGCGACGTCCTAAACCCGTCGTGGGCGCACGTCGGAGAGGACCGGGGCATGGAGGAAGGGGGTTTCGCGGCTCGAATGAGCTGCGACGATCATGCCCGGAATCACCGCGCCACGCTGCGCGGATATTGCCCTTCGCGGTGCGCGGATTGCGGAACGAAACCGCAGAGCCGGATGGACCGCCGCCACCGGGCTAACTCAAACCATCGGCCACGTTTGCTGCCCGCGCGGTCAAGATCTGCGCAGGCTTCGGCAAAACGTGCGCAGCCCACGGGTCGATCGAAGCGTAAGCTGCGCCCATGAAAACAATCCTTGTCCCCGTCGATTTTTCCAAAATCAGCGACGTGGTGGTGAAGGAGGCGGCCGCCCTCGCCCGGGCCCTCCATGGCCGCGTCATGCTGTTAACCGTCATTCAACCGCCCGTCGTGATGACCGAATACGCCGCCATGATGGACCTCACCCAGATCACGGCGGCCGGCGAGAGAAACGCCGCGCGGCAACTGGAAAGGATCGAGGACCAGCTGACCGCTGAGTTTGTGACCGCGGAGAGCACGCAAGTGTCCGGGGCGCCCGTCACGCAAATCATCGCCCAAGCCGAACGGTGCCGGGCGGACTACATCGTGATGGGCTCACACGGGCACACGGCGTTCTACGACCTGCTGGTCGGCAGCACGACGCACGGCGTTTTGATGCGCGCGAAATGCCCGGTCGTCATCATTCCGGCGGTGAAGGAGGAATCGCCGAAAAAACGGGCGAAGGCGCGACGGAGCATGGCAGCGGTGTGCTCTGCTGGGTAGGTGGGAACAGGGGGGCGCGAGCGTGGGGCTCGCGCCCTGCTCGTTTCCGGGTGCGTCGGTGAGTGGGAATGCCGCCTTCGCAATCCCCATGGGCTCACAGCGATTCACGCTCCCCCCCGCCGTGGCGCGAAGGGTGGGTGCAGTTCGCGCCTCTCATCCCCACGGCCACGATGGCCAGGGTGAGGAGTGAGTTGATCGGCATCAGCGCAGCGGCCACCAGCGGATTCATGCTTCCCGCCACCGCCAGGCCGACCGCCAGCGCGTTGTAGCCAACGGAGAACCCGAGAATCACCCGCTGCGTGCGCCGCCGGATGGCGTTCACTTCAAACAGGGCACGCAAACCCCCGATGCCCCGGCCAAGATAATAGAAATCCGCCTTGTGCTCGAGCACCCCACGATGAATTACCGGCGTGCCGCGGCAGAGCGCGCGGTCGAAGGCGAGGCTGTCGTTCGCGCCGTCGCCCAGCATCATCGCCTCCGACCCGCCATGACCCTCCAGCCACGCGGCCTTGTCGCGGGGCGTCAGCTCGCCCAAAGCGTGACTGGCAGCGAGACCGAGCTCGCGCGCGAGCGTGGAGACCTTGGCGCAACGGTCGCCGCTGAGGATGTACGTCGGGAGACCCTTCGCTCCCAGCGCGGCGATTTCGTCCCGGGCATCGGGACGCGCGGTATCCACGAACTGGAAGCGGGCCAGCACTTCGCCGTCACGCGTGAAGACCGTGCCCCCGCCGGTTTCGTCATCGCGCCAGCCGGGCCGACCGAGGGCCCACGCGCCGAGCTCCACGCCGAAGCCAACGGATTCACCCACCTCGCCTCCTGGCGCTGCGAGGGGCGCCGCGGCCCCGCCGACGGGCTCAGCGCCGCCGAGCAGATTTTCCACGAGGCACTGACTGATCGGATGCGGGTTATCGCGCACCAGCGCGAGCAACGCCGCGCGCGCGGTCGCATCGAGCGCCGACAGCGCCTCCGGATTCTGCAGGACCGGCGTTTCCAGCGTGAGCGTGCCGGTCTTGTCGAACACGAGTTTCCGGACGCGGGCTAATTTCATCCAAAGGTCTCCTTCGCGCACGAAGACACCCCGCCGCCGCAGCGCCACCGTCGCGATCTCGTCCGCCAGCGGAAAGGCCAGCGCGATGGCACACGGGCAGGACACCACCAGCACCGCCAGGACGACCGCCCACGTGCGCAGCGCGTCGCCGGTCACGAGCCACCAGCCGATGCCGGAGAGAACGGCGAGGCCGAGAATGCCGATCAGGTAACCGCGCACGATTTTCTCCAGCCAGGCGTGCCGCTCGACGACCCGCTCGGCGGGTTGGAGGAGCTGGGCGAGGAGCGATTCGTGCCAGGCTTGCCGTGCCTCGAGCCGGAGTTCCGTGCGTCCAATGTTCACCGCGCCGGCCGGCACGCGCTGACCCGCTCGAAACACCCGCGGCCCGGCTTCGCCGTTGATCGAGGCAAGGGAGAAGGTCGCCGCCGCGGTCTCCAGCCGGGACTCGACCGGCACGGCCTGGCCGACGGCAATCAGCATCACCTGCCCGGCCGAAAGTTGGTCGGGCGAAACGTCGGCGCCTTGTGCGAGCCGGACGCGTTGGGGTTTCGGGTGCTGGCTCAACAGCCGGCGGCGGTTGCGCTCGACGGCGGCCACCTGCGCCCAGCGGCCGACGAGCATCAACAGGATGAACGTCGCCACAAAATCGAAATAGACGAATCGCTCCTCGCCCGCCAGCCAGCCATAGAGTGAGCCCACATAGGCGCCGAAGATGCCCAGGGCGATCGGCAAATCGATGTGCAGCGCACGTTCGCGCAGCGCGCGCAGGGCCCGACCCAGGAAATACGTCCCGCCCACCAGCAGGCTCAGGGTGCCAAACGCCAGCGAGAGCAGACCGAAAAGTCCCGCCCACTCGTAGGTGCTTTCCATGCCGAAATACACCGGCAGCGAGAACAGCATGACGTTCATCGCGAAAGCCGCGCAAAGCCCGATGCGTTTCACGAGTCCGCGGCTCTCCGGCTCGGCCGCCGTTTGGCCAGCCGGTCCGGCGATGTAACCGAAGGCCTGGAGCTTGCGCGCACACTCCGCGGCGGAGAATTGTTCGCGCACCCAGCGCAGCCGCATCGTGCCGTAGGGCGCGTTCACGTTAATGTCACGCGCTCCAGGTTGCTGCTGAAAAATGCGCTCGATCAGCCAGACGCAACCGGCGCAGGAGATGCCCTGCACATCCAACGTGAGCTCGGGGATTGATGGGTGAGGAGGCGCCGCGGCTCCATTCTGTTCTGCGGCGAGTTGGGCGGCCTCCAGCCAGCCGTAGTCGCGGGACTGAAATACCGCGGCGTCTGCCGGCGCCGTCACGTCGTCCTTGATCCGATAATAGCCCGCGAGGCCATGCTCGTGCACGAGCCGGAAAACGTAGCTGCAGCCGGAGCAACAGAAACCGTTCGCCCGCATCCGCGCGTCGATCAAGGGCGCGCCGCAATGGCGGCAGGCGGGAGCGGCCCGGGCGTCTCGCCCTGGTTTTTGCCCATCCGTCACGGGCAGGATGCCCCGGTCACTTTC
>JBKJRG010000512.1:0-3079 GCA_046594805.1 Opitutaceae bacterium
GGTATCGATGGCGATTTCGCGATAGAAACATTTCCCGCTCGCCGCGTAGACCGCGTCGGCCACGAGGTTCTTGGTGCCGAGGCCCTCCTCGACATGGGCGAGGAAATGATCCTCCGCCTCGATCAGGTAGGCGCTCTCGCCGCGGGTCGTGGCCGGTTCGGCATAACCATGAGCCTGCAAGGCGCCGGAGGTCGTCCGCGCCGCCACCTGGCACGCGCGCTTGAACGCATCGAGCTGGTCGTAACGGACGCCGGATTTTTCGTAGCTGAGCGACATGAAACGGAGAGCAGAACCTACCGGTTCCCCCGATGGAAGCCGATCTTCTCCTTCGGCTCCTCGTCGACCTCCGGCGCATCGAGCAAAGGCTGGAGCCGGTCAATGACTTCGCGCAGCACGGAATCGTGTTCGACCAGCCGTCGATCAATTTCGGCCAGGCGTTTCAGGATGGTCACGTTGGCCAGCAGCGTCTCGCGTATTTCGACAAAGGCCCGGACGAGGTAGAGACTCATCTGAACTGCTTTCTCGCTGCGCAGGACATTGGCGGCCATCAAGGCGCCGTGTTCAGTAAACACCCGGGGAAGATATTTCCGATGCTTTCCGCGGTCGTCGGTTTTTAAGATCGCAAATTGCGATCTTAGAACGGCCGTCGCACTGGAACTTGAAGTCGCATTTTGCGATATCGAGTTTGCAAGCTCTTCTCGGGTAACGACGAATGAGAAATCCGCAGGAAACCGACCTGCATTTCGTTTCACCGCTTCGTTCAGGCGAAACGTCGGCACGCCGTACAGTTTGGCGAGATCGGAATCAATTACTACCTTCAGCCGCCGGACGGTATGGATCTTCGGCAATGCTGACTCGCTCGTCGTCTTTCGCGCCATGGTAGGGCCGCTTAATACGACCGGCCTTCCTGCTTCTCGTAGAAATTCACGAAGGCCTGGTTCACCACGTGGTAGCCGCCCGGCGTGGGATACTTGCCGGTGAAATACCAGTCGCCGCGGTGATTCGGCACGGCCGCATGCAGGGACTCGATCGACTGGAAGATAATCTCGACCTCGCCCTTCCACTCGATCTTGGGCCGCACGAGCTCGACGATCTTGGCCGAGATTTCGTCGGGCTTGAACGGATCGTAGATCCGCCGCACGTGGTTGACGGAGCCGCCGTGCTTCACTTCGTCGCGGCACAACTCGTACACGTCATCCAGGAGTTGCGTCTGGCCGCGTTCTGTAATCAGCGCGATGGTCGCCGCGAACGCGATGAATTTCCCCAGCTCCGACATGTCGATCCCGTAACAGTCCGGGTAACGGATCTGCGGCGCAGTTGAAACGATCACGATTTTCTTGGGCTCCAGCCGCGCGAGGATCCGCAGGATCGAACGCTTCAGCGTCGTGCCGCGCACGATCGAGTCATCGACCACCACCAGGTTGTCTTTTCCGGCGCGGACTGAGCCATAGGTGATGTCGTAGACGTGGCTCGCGAGCTGGTTGCGCAGGTTCTCCTGGCCGATGAAGGTCCGGAGCTTGATGTCCTTGGAGACCACTTTCTCCGCCCGCGGCCAGTTGCGGAGGATGAGTTCATCCAGGACCTCCTCGGTCAACTGGCCCGCCTGGCTGGCCTTGAGGATCGCCGCCTTCACCTCGTCGCGCCGCTTGGATCGCAAGGCGGACATCAGGCCGTAAAAGGCCGTCTCGGAAGTATTCGGAATAAAGCTGAAGACCGTGTTGCCCCAGTCGTGGTCAATCGACTCGATGACCTGGTCGGCCAGCTCGCCGCCCAGCGCCTGGCGCTCGCGGTAGATGTCGATGTCGTTGCCGCGCGAAAAATAAATCCGCTCGAAGGAGCACGAGGCCCGCGGCAGCGGCGCGGTGAACGGCTGCTCCAGCACCGTGCCGCGCTTCTTGATTACGACGACATGGCCCGGCGAAACCTCCTTCACATCCTCCACCGCCAGATCGAAGGTCGTCATCAGCGGCGCGCGCTCGGAGGCGAAGCCGACCACTTCGTCGTTCTGGAACCAGAAACACGGCCGGATGCCGGAAGGATCCCGCACCACGAAGCAGTCGCCATTGCCGATCAGGCCGCCGAGGACATAGCCACCGTCCCATTTCTGTGCCGCGCGGGTCATGACCCGCGTCACATCTAGATCCTCGCTGATCTTGCGGGAGAGCTCCTCGCCCGCAAGGTCGCGTTTGCGCAGGAAGCGGTAGATATCCTCGTGCTCCTCATCGAGGAAGAAACCAATCTTCTCCAGGATGGCCTGCGTGTCCGTCTCGAAGATCGGGTGCTGGCCCATTGCGATCAGCGAACGGTTGAGCTCCGCGGTGTTGGTGAGGTTGAAATTGCCGCACAGCGCGAGGTTGCGGGTCGCCCAGGGGCTGCGCCGGAAATAGGGATGACACGACGAGATGTTGTAGCCGCCGCTGGTGCCATAGCGCAGGTGGCCCATGAGCAGCTCACCACCGAAATCGAAGTTCTGCTTCACCGTCTCAGTGAATTCCGGATGGATGATGCCGAGATCGACGTTCGCGTTGTACTGCGCGAGCAGCGTCTTGAAAATCTTGTCGAGCGGGTTCGACTTGATGTTGCGCTCCCGAAACATGAACGGCGCGCCGGCCGGCATGTCGAGTTTCACGCAGGCCACGCCCGCGCCATCCTGCCCGCGGTTGTGCTGCTTTTCCATCAGCAGGAAAAGCTTGGTGAAGCCCCAGAGCGGCGACCCGTATTTTTCCTGGTAGTAGGCGAGCGGCTTCAGCAGCCGCACCATCGCCACCCCGCATTCGTGCCGGAGGGAATCGCTCATGCGGAGAGTGGCATGGGCTGTCCGTCGATGGTTCGGGCAAACCTGGGGCGGCAAGCCGCCGCCACGTTAATTGTGTCGGTCATCCGCGAGAAAAGCGTTCATCTCGATGAGACGGTGGCATTGGTCAACGGCTTTCTCCATTCGCCGCGTCTTAACGTGGCGGGTCGCCCGCGGCGCGCGGTGCCAAATAAATTTTCCGCCCCTTGACCCATTGGAGTTGTCTCCAAGCATCTCCGGTTCCCAAACCATGCTGATCCTGCGCGGCCCACCTGCCCTTTCCGA
>JBKJRG010000486.1:0-3202 GCA_046594805.1 Opitutaceae bacterium
GTTCGCCAAGGCGATCAAGGAGGAGGGGTACAAGGGCGAATACCGCGGGGTGTTTCCGATCAAGGTTAACCAGTTGCGCGAGGTGGTCGACGAGATCGTCGCCGCCGGCAAAGAGTTCAACTACGGCCTCGAGGCCGGCTCGAAGCCCGAGCTCATGATCGCGCTCGCCATGCACGAGGGCTCGCAGCGCCTGATTATCTGCAACGGCTACAAGGATCACGATTACATCCGGCTGGCGCTGATGGGACGCAAGCTCGGCAAGAAAATCATCATCGTGGTCGAGCAGCTTGCGGAGCTCGATGACATCATCCGGATCGCCGAGGAGACCGGGGTGAAGCCGATGATCGGCTTCCGCGCGAAATTGCAGACCCGCGGCGAGGGCAAGTGGGCCATGTCCACCGGCGACAACGCCAAGTTCGGCCTCAACACCGCCGAGATCCTTTTCGGCATCGCAAAGTTGCGGGCCGCGAAGCTCACCTCCGCGCTGCGGCTGGTGCATTTCCACATCGGCTCGCAGGTGCCCAATATCATCACGATCAAGAACGCGGTGATCGAGGCGACCCGCTTTTATTGCCAGCTCGCGAAGATGGGCTTTCCCATGGGCTACCTCGACGTGGGCGGAGGCCTTGGCATCGATTACGACGGCTCCCGCACAAACTTCGAGAGCTCGATGAACTACTCGATGGAGGAGTACGCGCGCGACGTGGTCTTCAACATCCGCGAAATCTGCCACGAATCCGGCGTCGCGGTGCCCGACATCGTCAGCGAGTCCGGCCGCGCGATTGTCGCCCCCCACTCCCTGCTGGTCGTCGAGGTCTTCGAGCGGATCAACAAGCGCGAGTCGCTCGGCCAGGAACACCAGCCGGAGGAGAAGCACAAGGTGGTCGAGGACCTCGAGGTGATGCTGAAGAACAAGACCAAGCTCGGCCGGCTCGAGCGGTTCCACGATGCCCTTCAAAAAAAGGAGGAGGCCTTCTCCCTCTTCAACCTGGGCTACCTGGACCTGGAAAACCGCGCCGCCGCCGAATCGCTCTTCTGGCAAATCTGCGAGCAGATCGCGAAGGAAGGACGCAAGAGCGGCTACCAGCCGGAGGAGCTCCACGAGCTGAACCGGCTGCTGGCGGACCAATACGTCTGCAATTTCTCGGTGTTCCAGTCGCTGCTCGATCACTGGGCGCTCAAGCAGCTGTTCCCGGTCGCGCCCCTGCACCGACTCGACGAGAAACCCACGGTCAACGCGATCCTGGTGGACATCACCTGCGACTCCGACGGCAAGATCGCGTCGTTCATCGATCTGCAGGACGTGAAGGATTACATCACGCTCCACCCGCTGAACAAGGAGCCGTACTACCTCGGCATCTTCCTCACCGGCGCCTACCAGGACATCATGGGTGATTTGCACAACCTCTTCGGCCGCGTGAACGAGGTGCACGTCTTCCTCGAGGACGACGAGCCGAACGGCTTCTATATTGAAGAGGCGCTGAGCGGCAGCCGGATCGCCGACGTGATCGAGGGCGTGCAATACCAGCAGGAGGATCTTTGCCGGAAGATGAAGGCCCAGATCGACCACGCGACGAGGAAGGACATGGTGAAGCCGCGCGAAGGCGTCCGGCTGCTCGAGCTCTACGAGAGCCAGATGCTCAACAAGACCTACCTGAACATCGAGCCGAAGAACGGGAAAAAGAGAAAGAAGCGGTAGCGTGATTGGGCGCGCGGCAGGGCCGGCGCGACGCGGGAGTCCACTCGCTCGCGCTCGTAGCTACTTCCGCAGTCTGCCGGACTCCACTCGCTCACGCTCGTGGCTACGTGACGCAACTTCCGCAGTCTGCGTAGCCACGAGCGTGAGCGAGTGGATTAGCCGGAGGCGACCTACGGCGCGGTGATGGCCGCGTTGGTGAAAACGGTCTCGTTCAACCGGCCAGGGTCATGCGACGTGACTGCCAGTCCGATATACACGTCCGTCGGCATGTTAACCGTGGGGGTGGACATGAGCGACCACGTGGTGCTGTCCGGCGAGCTGTCGGTGGTGAAGGTGCTGCCGTTGCGGGTCACACGGAGGAAATAGGGCGCCGCCGCCCACCAAGGTCCGCCCACGATAGAGGTGGTATTCCAGTCGCTCGCGCGCACGTGCGAGCCCGCGCCATTGTTGGGCGTCAGGTACGCGAAGGCATGCGCGGCTTCCGGTCGGAGGGCCGCGCGAATCATCACGCCCGCCTTGGCCCACTCGTGCGTGTTGGTCAGGCTCTGCACCCGCGCGACAATCGAGCCATTACCGCGGAGGATCTGGTTGAAGAAGACAAATCCGTCGTTGCTGCCCCAGATGTCCGTGCCCGCACCGCGGACGGTGACGCTGCCATCCGTCATCGCGGACGACGTCGGGGCCACGCCTTGGAAGCCAATAGCCGTGCGGGTCCAAGTCGGTGGCAGTGGTGGCGGGGGGGGAGGAGGAGGAGGCGGAGCGGTTTCGCCCCAATAGACCCGCAGATTCGAGAAGGTGGCATTGCACAGCACACCGTCACTGTGGCTGGTGACGGCGATGCCGGCTCGAATGGTTGTTGGCAGCGTCATCTCGAATGTGCCGGCGTGCCCCCAGTTGAGCATGTCGCTGGAGAACTGGACGCGGACCTGGCCGCCCAATCGTTCCAGCCGGAGCCACATCGACGGAACTCCCTGATAAGTGGACGAGCTGTAGGTATAGAACTGGGTCAATGCGCCGGCTTGCATGCGCCGTTGCACACCGACCCGGAAATCGGGCGTGACAAAGATGAACACGTTGGCCGCGTCGGCGCCCATGCCCGCGCGCAACATCAGCCCGGCCTTGGCGGAGACGTGGGAGTTATCCATCGCGTGGATCCGAACCACCATGTCGCCATCCCCGATCATGTCGCGGGAGTAGAAATGAAATTGATCGCGCACCTCCCAGATGTCGTCGCCTGCACCTGCCACCGTGATGGTGTCGCCGGAGACGGTGGTGCGCCCGGCGGTAGCCGGCACGCCCACATCGGCACTCGACCACGGCGGCGGCGTCGTCGTGGAGGCGGTGGTCGTCGCGCTGGTGGTCGACGATCCGTTGCCGCCGGAGGTGAAAATCTCGTACGCGTAAATCGTCCCCGGATGGAGTCCCGTGTCGGTGAAGGTCGTCTGGTCGGCCGGCACCGTCGTGTGATACTCGATGAAACCATCGCGCTTCCGGATAAGCGTG